>JBQCJL010000273.1:0-6417 GCA_051952795.1 Marmoricola sp. | reverse complement strand
GGGCAAGGCGTACAACCCGCTCCTGGTGTACGGCGACTCGGGGCTCGGCAAGACCCATCTGCTGCACGCCATCGGTCACTACGTCCGCTCGCTCTACAACGGCGCCCGCGTGCGCTACGTCTCGAGCGAGGAGTTCACCAACGAGTTCATCAACGCCATCCGCGACGACCGACAGGACCGGTTCAAGCGGCGCTACCGCGATGTCGACGTGCTCCTGATCGACGACATCCAGTTCCTGGAGGGGAAGATCCAGACGCAGGAGGAGTTCTTCCACACGTTCAACACCCTCCACAACGCCAACAAGCAGATCGTGATCACCTCCGACCGGGCGCCCAAGCGGCTCGAGGCGCTCGAGGACCGGCTGCGCAACCGGTTCGAGTGGGGTCTCATCACCGACGTCCAGCCGCCGGACCTCGAGACCCGCATCGCGATCCTCCGCAAGAAGGCCGCCACCGAGCGGATGACCGCCCCGCCGGACGTGCTGGAGTTCATCGCGAGCAAGATCCAGACCAACATCCGCGAGCTCGAGGGCGCGCTGATCCGGGTCACCGCCTTCGCCAGCCTCAACAGGCAGCCGGTCGACTTCAGTCTCGCCGAGACGGTTCTCAAGGACCTGTTGCCGGTCGGCGGCGAGCCGGAGGTCACCGCTCCCCTGATCATCGCCCAGACGGCGGCCTACTTCGGATACAGCACCGAGGAGCTCTGCGGACCCCGTCGCACGCAGAACCTCGTGACCGCACGTCAGATCGCGATGTATCTGTGCCGCGAGCTGACCAACCTGTCGCTGCCGAAGATCGGTCAGGCCTTCGATCGCGACCACACCACCGTGATGAACGCCGAACGACGCATTCGCAAGGGCATCACCGAGCGCCACGCCCTCTTCGCTCAGGTCACCGAGCTCACCACGCGCATCAAGCAGCAGGCCAACCAGGCCTGAGCCGCGGTGGACAAGTCCGTGGATAACTCGTGGGCAACGCACGCCTAACTCAGGCACTCGTCCCCATCGCGACGAACTGCTCGCAATCACAGATTTGTGATTTAGCAGGTTCTCCACACACCCTGCACAGCCCGATTCCTCGCCTCACCTGCGCAAAGACGTGTTCTCCACAGAATCCAGAGCACCTACTACTACTGCTGTATCTATCAAGTTCGCTTTGATCGCCGAACCCATGCCCGGTGCCTATCTGGGGATAACACGTTCATGGCAGGATGCAGAGCCGACCTGTTTCCAAGGAGTGACACGTGAAGTTCCGCGTTGAGCGCGACGTCTTTGCCGATGCAGTGGCTTGGGCCGCACGCACCCTTCCCGTTCGACCGAGCGCGCCCGTGCTGTCGGGCCTGCTGATCGAGGCCGGCGTCAACGGCGCCGAGGGCCTGCGGCTCTCCACCTTCGACTACGAGACCTCCGCCTGTGCCACTCTCTCGGCCGAGATCTCCGCCGAAGGTCGAGTCCTGGTGTCCGGTCGTCTGCTGGCGGATATCTGCCGTAGCTTCCCGGCCAAGCCCGTCGAGGTCGAACTGGTCGGCGCGAAGATCACCCTCACCTGTGGTGCCTCCCGCTTCAGCCTGCAGACGATGCCGGTCGAGGACTACCCGAGTCTTCCCGAGATGCCCGAGGCGCGCGGCACTGTCCCCAGCGACGTCTTCGCCCAGGCGGTTGCCCAGGCGGTCACCGCCGCCGGCCGCGACGACATGCTGCCTGTGCTCACCGGTGTCCGGGTCGAGCTCGAGGGCGACACCATCACGATGCTCGCCACGGACCGGTTCCGGCTGGCGCTGCGTGAGCTGTCCTGGACTCCGGGTGCCTCCGACATCAATGCGGCCGCCCTGGTGCCCGCCAAGGTGCTGTCGGATACAGCCAAGGCGCTGACCGGCGGCCCGGAGATCACGATCGCCCTGTCCAACATCGGCGTCGGCGAGGGAATCATCGGATTCGAGGGAACAGCGGCCGGCGGCACCCGCCGCACGACCACGCGACTGCTCGAGGGCGACTTCCCCAAGGTACGGGCGCTCTTCCCCAGTGAGCATCTGACGATCGCGCGGATCGGCCGCGACGTGCTGATCGACGCCGTCAAGCGCGTCGCCCTGGTCACCGAGCGCAACAGCGTGGTTCAGCTCGCCTTCGCCGACAGCGTGCTCACCTTGGACGCCGGCAGCGGCGACGAGGCCATGGCCAGCGAATCGCTCGAAGTGGCTCTCACCGGCGAGGGCCTCACCACCGGGTTCAACCCGGGCTACCTTCTCGACGGTCTGGGCGCGATCAGCTCACCCTTCGTCGAGCTTGCCTTTACCCAGTCTGCTAAGCCGGTAGTGATCAGTGGCCTCGAGTCGTTGGATGCCGATTCCGCACAGATCGAGTTCCGCTACCTCTTGATGCCGCGCCGCCTGCTCTCGTAAGGGGAGAACCATGCATCTCGGACTCATCGGTCTCGGCAAGATGGGTGGCAACATGCGCACCCGCCTGCGCAACGCGGGGCACACCGTCGTCGGCTATGACCGAGATCAATCGCTCAGCGACGCGACGACGCTGCAGGACATGGTCTCCCAGCTGCCCGCACCTCGGGTGGTCTGGGTGATGGTCCCGGCAGGGGATCCCACCCGGGACACGGTCAAGGAGCTCGCGGACCTGCTCGACGCCGGTGACCTGGTGATCGACGGTGGCAACTCCAAGTGGACCGATGACCAGCTCAACGCCACCCTGCTGGCCGAGAAGGGCATCGGCTTCGTCGACTGTGGCGTCTCCGGCGGAGTCTGGGGGCTGGAGAACGGCTACGCGCTGATGTGTGGCGGCCACCCTGAGTACGTCGCGATCGCACAGCCGATCTTCGACTCCCTCAAGCCCGAGGGTGACTTCGGCTTCGTCCACGCGGGCTCCCAGCCCGGTGCCGGCCACTACGCGAAGATGGTCCACAACGGCATCGAGTACGCGATGATGCAGGCCTATGCCGAGGGGTGGGAGCTCCTCGAGGCCGTCGACATCGTCGACAACGTGCCGGCGATCTTCGACTCCTGGCGCGAGGGCACGGTCATCCGCTCCTGGTTGCTCGACCTGCTGAGCGACGCCATCGCCAAGGACGAGCACCTCGACGCCATCAAGGGCTGGGCCGACGACTCCGGCGAGGGGCGTTGGACCGTGCAGTCGGCGATCGACCACGCGGTGGCGATGCCTGCGATCACGATGTCGCTCTTCGCGCGGTTCGTCTCGCGCCAGGCGGACAGTCCCGCCATGAAGGCGATCGCGGCGATGCGCAACGAGTTCGGCGGTCACGCCGTGCAACGCGACAAGTAGTTTTCTCTCTTGTGTACGTCGACCATCTGAGCCTTCACGAGTTCCGGTCCTGGCCGGCTCTCGAGGTGGAGCTCGGTGCCGGCGTCACGGCGTTCGTCGGGCGGAACGGCCAGGGCAAGACCAACACGGTCGAGGCGATCGACTACCTCTCCCGGCTGTCGTCGCATCGCGTCGCCACCGATGCCCCGCTTGTGCGACAGGGGGCTGCGCAGGCCGTCGTCCGGGCCGCGGTGATGCGGGGCGACCGCCGTGCAGTTCTCGAAGTCGAGATCAATCCGGGCCGCTCCAATCGCGCACGGGTCAACGGCTCTCCCCTGCCCCGTGCGCGCGACCTGATCGGGATGCTGCGCTCCGTCGTCTTCGCCCCCGACGATCTCGTGCTGGTGAAGGGCGACCCGGGAGAGCGCCGCCGGTTCCTCGACGACCTGCTCATGCAGGCGACACCCCGCTACGTCGGCATCCGGTCCGACTACGACCGCGTGCTCAAGCAGCGCAACTCCCTGCTCCGCACGGCGAGCAACGCCCGCACCTCGATGCAGGCGGCCATGGCGACGCTGGAGGTCTGGGACGAGCGCCTGGTCGACCTCGGAGCGCAGATCATGGTCGCCCGGCAGACCCTGACGCGCGATCTGAATCCGCTGGTCGCTCGTACCTACGAAGCGGTGGCACGGACCGCCAAGCGCACCGATGCGCGGATCGACTACCGGCCACGCTTCGCGGAGCCCGTCGAGGATCAGAGGACGGAAGACGAGTTCAGCGAGCTCCTCACCGCGGAGTTGGAGCGCCGGCGCAAGGACGAGCTCACGCGCGGCATCACCCTGGTCGGACCGCATCGCGATGAGCTGGCCTGCCACCTCGGCGACCTCCCGGTGAAGGGGTATTCGAGCCACGGCGAGTCCTGGTCCTTCGCCCTCGCCCTCCGGTTGGCGTCGTATGAGTCGCTGCGCAACGCCGACGTCGGTGTGGTCGATGATCCCGTCCTGATCCTCGATGACGTGTTCGCCGAGCTGGACGAGTCGCGCCGGGACTCCCTGGCCGAGCTGGTGGCGGACGCCGAGCAGGTGATCATCACCGCCGCCGTCGCCGATGACGTGCCGAGCGCACTCCGCGGCCGCCGCCTCACCGTGGCCGACGGCGTCGTTTCACGGGAAACCACCGAGGCGGCATCGTGAGCGACGAGCGCGATCCGCTCGACCTGGCCCGGTCCATCGCGCGGGGCCTCGCCGGCAAGACGCCCGCTCGCCGCCGCAAGCGGAACCCGGACCAACGATCGCGGGACGGCGATCCCCAGTTCTCCGGGGCGCGGGAGGACCCGCGCGATCCGCAGTCGCTGGACAAGGCGATCTCCGAGCTCATCTCCGAGGGCGGCTGGTCCGAGGAGCTGCGGGTGCACGGGGTCTTCGCCCGGTGGGGCGCGATCGTGGGCGCCGAGGTCGCGGCACACGCCACCCCCCTCGCCCTCGCCGACGGCCGGCTCGAGGTCCGGACCGACACGACCGCGTGGGCGACACAGCTGCGGCTCCTGGCTCCCGAGCTTCTCAAGCGCTTGAACGACGTTCTAGGCGACGGCACGGTCCTCGTCATCGACGTGAAGGGACCGAACGCGCCCTCGTGGAGCAAGGGCCGGTTCCGGGTGAAGGGGCGCGGGCCTCGTGACACCTACGGATAGCCCACCATCGGCGGTCTAACGCCTTCGGATGCGTATAGGTACTCAGGACTCCCCCCGAAAAGGCCCCAGATAGGCCGGGATGAGCCTTCTAGGTGCCCTTGGGGACCGCCATCCCTCCACAGATGTGGGGCGCATCCGTGATCTGAGCCGCTTAGCGGCTAGACTGAGGGAGTCGGTCGTCTCTCCAGCTGAGGCGGCCCGCGACATGTCTACGCCCCGCATCATGCATGACAGATGAGGCCCCTTTGTCGAACGAGAACCCCACCGTGGATGACACACGCACGGAACTGGCCGAGGTCGCCTACGACGCCTCCGCCATCCAGGTCCTGGAAGGACTCGAAGCCGTTCGCAAGCGGCCCGGTATGTACATCGGGTCCACCGGCGAGCGCGGCCTTCACCACCTGATCTGGGAGATCGTCGACAACGCGGTCGACGAGTCCCTGGCCGGCTACTGCGACACCATCAACGTGGTGCTGAACGCCGATGGCTCGATCAGCGTCGACGACAACGGGCGCGGCATCCCCACCGACACCGCGCCGGGGCAGGAGCTGCCCGCGGCCACCTTGGCCCTGACGGTCCTCCACGCGGGTGGAAAGTTCGGCGGCGGCGGCTACAAGGTCTCCGGTGGTCTCCACGGCGTCGGCTCCTCGGTGGTGAACGCGCTCTCGAACAACCTCAAGCTCGAGGTCAAGAACCGCGGCTATCTGTGGGAGCAGGAGTTCACGCTCGGGGTTCCGGACTATCCGCTGCGGCAGGTCCGTCCCCTCGAGGAGGGTGAGCGCACCGGCACCAAGGTCACTTGGACCGCCTCCCCCGACATCTTCGAGACCACGACCTACTCGCTCGAGACGATCTCGACCCGTTTCCGCGAGATGGCCTTCCTCAACAAGGGCCTCAAGATCGTGTTGCGCGACGAGCGGCCGGCCGAGGAGCGCGCGGTCATCGACCCGCTCGACGCCAACGTCGAGACCGAGGACGAGCTGCACCCGGCGCCCGATGCCCCGGCGCTGGAGCAGGTCTTCTGCTACGAGCGCGGACTGGCCGACTACGTCGACCACCTGAACCGGCGCAAGACGCCGGTGTCCTCGGTGATCGCCTTCGAGTCGGAGACGAGTCCGGACGCCAACAACCCGATGAGCCTCGAGGTCGCCATGCAGTGGCAGGCCAGTTCCTACAACGAGGCCGTGCACACCTTCGCGAACACGATCAACACCCCCGAGGGCGGCACGCACGAGGAGGGCTTCCGTGCGGCGCTGACCAGCCTCATGAACAAGTGGGGCGAGACCTGGGGCCTGATCAAGAAGAAGGAGGATCGCCTCACCGGCGACGACATCCGTGAGGGCCTGACCGCGATCATCAGCCTCAAGATCGGCGAGCCGCAGTTCGAGGGCCAGACCAAGGCCAAGCTCGGCAACACCGAGGCCAAGGGCTTCACCCAGAGCGTCGTGAACGACGAGCT
>JBQCJL010000272.1:0-6293 GCA_051952795.1 Marmoricola sp. | reverse complement strand
ACGGCAGCGGAAGCCCGAACAGGTGCGCATGCCGGAAGGCGGCCCACCGCGCGAAGAGCACCGGCAGCACGCCGATCGTGGCCAGCACCGCGACCAGCGTGGCGAGTCCCAGGCGCAGTTGCGCTCGGATCAGCGAGTGCATGTAGACCATGCCAACCTCGCTCTGCGCGTCGATCTCGGAGGTGACCGTGGTGTGCCGGACGCGTGGCTGGGCGGGGCGGGTGACCCGCACGCGTTCCGGAGGCTCGGTCACGGTTCCTCACCGGGTCGGCGCACGCGCAGTAGCTCGCGCAAGGTCGGGGTCATGCGCCGGCTCGCCGTCAGCTCCTGTCCGTCGATCACCACCACGCAGCGGCCGCCGTCTGTCCGGACCTCGTCGATGTGGTGCAGGGCGACCAGGTAGGAGCGATGGATCCGCACGAATCCGCCGTCGCTCCAGCGCTCCTCGAGGGCGCTGATCGGCAGTCGGACCAGGTGGTTGCCGGTGCCGGTGTGCAGCCGGGAGTAGTCGCCCTGCGCCTCGACGAACCGGACCTCCGAGCGCGCCACGAACCGGGTCACGCCGCCGAGCTCGACCGGGATGGTGTCGTCCTCGGTCGGAGAGGCTCCGGCCTCGGTGATCCGGCGCAGCGCCTCCCGCAGGCGCTCCTCGCGCAGCGGCTTCAACAGGTAGTCAATCGCGTTGAGCTCGAACGCGTCGACGGCCTTCTCGGCGTGCGCGGTCACGAACACGATCGGCGGGGCGTCGCGGAAGCGCTTGAGCACGGCGGCCAGCTCGAGCCCGCTGAGGCCGGGCATCGCGATGTCCACGAACACCGCGTCGACATGGTTCTCCTGCAGCACCTTGAGGGCATCGGTGGCGCTCTGGCACGCGATCACCTCGCCCACCCGCGGGTCGCGGTCGAGCAGGAATGCGAGCTCGTCGAGCGCGGGCCGCTCGTCGTCGATCGCCACGACCGTCAGCGTCACGGGTGCACCCCCGGCGCGAACTTGGGCACCCGGACGGTCACCTTGGTGCCTGCCCCGGGGGCGGTCTCAACGACGAGTCCGTAGTCCTCGCCGAACGCCGAACGCAGCCGGGCATCGACGTTGCCGAGCCCGACGCTGTCCAGTGACGGATCGCCGGCCAGGGCTCGCTCGATGCGGCGCGGGTCCTCGCCGACCCCGTCGTCCTCCACCGAGATCACCGCGATGCCCGCGCGGTCCTCCGCGACGATCGTGACCCGGCCCTTGCCGGCCTTCTGCGCCAGACCATGCCGGACCGCGTTCTCCACCAGGGGCTGCAGCGAGAACACCGGCATCGTGACGGTGAGGACCTCCGGCGCGATCAGCAGGCTGACCTGCAGCCGATCGCCGAAGCGGGCCTGCTCCAGCACCAGATACCGCTCGATGGACTTCAGCTCCTCCTCGAGCGTCACGTACTCACCGTGCTTGCGGAACGAGTAGCGCGTGAAGTCGGCGAACTCGACCAGGAGGGCCCGGGCCCGATCGGGATCGGTGCGCACGAACGAGGCGATCGCGTTGAGCGCGTTGTAGATGAAGTGCGGCGAGCTCTGCGCGCGCAGCGCACGGACCTCGGCCTCCATGAGCCGTGCGTGCGACGCGTCCAGCTCGGCGACGCGCAGCTGCACGCTCACCCACTCGGCGACCTCGGTGGTGGCGCGGACGAGCGAGGCCGAGGCGGAATCGGCGAAGACCTGCAGGGTCCCGACGATCCGGTCGTTGACCACCAGTGGCGCGAAGATCGCCCGGCGCAGCGGGCAGTTCGGATCGCCGCACCAGAACCGGCGATGGTCGAAGATCGTGGTCGCGCCCTCGGCGATCGCCTCGGGGATGAGGGGGGCGGTGGTGTCGCTGTGGTGCGGTCGCAGGCCGTCCCAGGCGAGCACGGCGGTCTCGTCGGTGAGCGCGACGGCGTGGCCGGCGAGCAGGGAGTGCAGGTGCTTGATGGAGCGCTCCGCGGACTCCTGGTTCAGGCCGCCGCGGAGGGCGGTGGTCATCAGCGATGCGGTGTGCAGCGTGCGGAAGGCGGCGCGATCGCGCGCACTCATCAGATGCCTCGAGCGGCCGAGGCGACGATTGCGCAGCGTCAGCACCATCGCGACTCAGGTGAAGTCGATGAGGAGGGTGCCGGGCTCATCCGGCGGCTCGATCGGCTCGACGATCTCGGGCTCGGTGGCCTCGAGGGGGCCGGCGACGGTGGGCTCGACGACGACGCGCGGCTCGGGGTTCTCCTCGATCTTGTGCACGACGGTCGCGCGCAGGCCGCGGATCAGGAACGGAAGCTGGAGGCCGTCGGGGCCTCGGTCGTACTCGTCGTAGAGCGCTCCGACCGCGGCCAGCGTGCCCTCGTCGCTGACGCCGCTCGCCTGGGCGAAGGCGATGAGCCCGCGGCGATCGAGCCGCTGCCATGTGCGCCAGCTGGTCCCCTCGGGCTCGCTGAACTGATCGGAGTCGAGCAGCGCGGCGCCGAGGGTGTGGTCGGCGGGGGTCGATCCGATCAGCTTGCCGAGCCGGCGCACCCACGGGACGCCCTCGTCGCGGGTGATCCAGATCAGGGCGACAGCGCCGTTGGGCCGCAGCACGCGATTGATCTCGCTGAGCGCCTTGGTGCGGTCGTACTGGCCCTCGAGCGGGTTGCAGACCACTACGTCGACGGTCTGGCTGGGCGACGGGATCGCCTCGGCGCCGGAGACACCGACGGCGAAGGGAACGACCCGGGCCCGCAGCTTGGAGAGGTTCTGCGGTGAGGGGTCGGTGGCGATCACGCGATGTCCCAGCCGGACCAGCTGCGCGGTCAGGTACCCCGTGCCGGCGCTGAGCTCGAGCACGGTGGTGCCCGGTCGCTGCTCGGTGGTCCCGGTGAGCCTGTAGACGGCGTCGTCGGGGATCTCGGGGTGCAGCACGTCGCCGTCCGCGCTGGACGCGGGGCCGTTCGCCGGGGAACCGTGGCTGCTCATCAGGCTGAAACTACCCCCAGACCACGCCTAGATGTGGGAGCGCTCGCACAACAACTAGCCTGTGCGAATGCCCGAAAGCGATCCGTTGGCCTGGTTGAGCGGTCTCGAGGGCGTTCCCTCGGCATTCGCGGCGACGCGGGACGGCATCGACGTGCTGTTGCGGGACCGCGGCATGCGCCAGACGACGGCCGAGCAGACCACCGAATCGCTGCTGCGCGGAGCACACGCCTCGGCGGTGCTCGAGGGCTCGGCGAGCTCGCTGGACGACGTCCGCCTCGGCGCCGGCGACGAGACCGCGCTCGCGGCCGTGCGGGTGAGCACCGAGCTGCTCGGCCTGGCTCCGCTGCTCGGCTCCTCGCCGCTCCAGGTGTTCGCGCGGGTGCACAGCCTGGCCGCGGTCGGCACGCTGCCGACCGACCAGCTCGGTCGGCCCGCGTCGGGCGAGGCCGCCGACCGGCTCAACACCCTGGCTCGGACATTGCTGGCGACCCAGGCGCCCGCGCTCATGGTCGCGGCGCTGGCTCATGCCGAGCTCGCGACCATCGGCGCGTTCGCGTCGCACAACGGGATCGTGGCCCGCGCGGTCGAGCGGTTGCTCATCGCGGCGCGGGGTGTGGACCCGTTCTCGGTGACCATTCCGGAGGCAGGTCACCTGGGCGTTCGGGACGAGTACGAATCAAATCTTCGCGGTTACCGGAGTGGCGGAACGAGTGGTCTGAGGTCCTGGTTGCTCTATGCGGCGGAGGCCTATGCGCTGGGGGCCGAGCGGTCGCCCGTGCAGGATCGATAATCGGTCAAAGTCAAGGCGTTCCTGCCCTTGTTGTGGCCCATTCGCGGGCGTACAAAAGGGGGTAGCGACAACTCAAGACCAGCACACGGTTCCGGTACCCACGCGGCGAACTACCCTTCCGAACAGGGCGTTGATCCGCCGGCACGATCCGGGGACGACAGTTAGTGGATGCACGCCTGGTAGCCGATCCCGTGTGTTAAGAAGCGGCGCCGCCTCGAGCCCCCTGTAGGCGGCGTCGCTTGTCTGTCCGCCGACCTTGCCCTTATTGACGCCGACCTTGCCCCAAATGACGCCGACCTTGCCCTTATTGACGTCGACCTTGCCCGTTCTGACGCCGAACTTGCACAAACCGACAACGGCCCTAGGGTCGAGGCATGCCCCTTTCCGTCGCTGACGCCCGCGCCCGCATCACCGAGCTCCTCCCGCAACTCCGCGCCGACTTGGAGTCGCTCGTGCGCATCGAGTCAGTCAGTGCCGACCCGGCCCGCCTCAGCGAGGTGGAGAAGTCGGCCGAGTTCGTGCGCGACCTGTTCGCGGCCGAGGGCTGCGAGGCGCGCATCGTGCGCCACGGCGAGGACGGTCCGCCCGCGGTCATCGCGCGTAAGGAGGGCCCGGCCGGAACGCCGACCGTTCTCCTCTACGCCCACCACGACGTCCAGCCGGAGAACGACCACGCTGACTGGGACACCCCGCCGTTCGAGCCCACCGAGCGTGGTGACCGTCTCTACGCCCGCGGCGCTGCCGACGACAAGGCTGGTGTGATCGCACATCTGGCCGCGTTGCGCGCCTTCGGCGACGATCTTCAGGTCACCGTCGTCGCGTTCATCGAGGGGGAGGAGGAGGTCGGCTCCGTCACGCTGACCGCACTCCTGGAGGAGTACAAGGACGAGCTCGCCGCCGACGTCATCGTGATCGCCGACTCCGGCAACTGGGACATCGGTGTGCCCGCGCTGACCACCAGCCTGCGGGGCCTGGTCCGCGTCGACGTCGAGGTCCGCACTCTCGCCCACGCGGTCCACTCGGGCATGTGGGGCGGCCTCGCGCCCGACGCCCTGATGGCGCTGACCAAGCTGCTCAGCACTCTCTACGAGGAGGACGGCAGCCTGGCGGTCAAGGGCCTCCACGAGGGACCGGCCGCGGACGTGGATTACCCCGAGGAGCGTCTTCGGGCAGAGTCCGGCGCTCTGCCCGGTACCCAGTGGATCGGGCAGGGAAGCGCGGTCGCTCGCCTGTGGACCAAGCCGAGCCTGACCATCACGGGCATCGACGCGCCCAAGGTCGACGGCGCGAGCAACACGCTCACTCCCGCCGCCCGCGCCAAGCTGGCGCTGCGCACCGCGCCCGGGGATACCAGCGCCAACGCGACCGACCGCCTGACCGAGCACCTGAAGGCCCACGCTCCCTGGGGTGCCGAGGTCACCGTGACGCTCGTCGACGCCGGCGAGGCCACCCAGATCGATGCCACCGGCCCGGCCTACGAGGCCGCTCGCCGAGCGTTCAATGATGCGTGGGACGGCACCGACGCGGTCGACATGGGCGTGGGCGGCTCGATCCCGTTCATCGCCGAGGTCCTCGAGAGCTTCCCCCAGGCATCCGTGCTGGTCACCGGCGTCGAGGACCCCGACACCCGCGCCCACGGCCCCAATGAGGGCCTGCACCTGCCCGAATACGAACGGGTTCTGGTCGCCGAGCTGCTGATGCTGGCCAATCTCGGTCAGTAGGTGCCATCTCGACCGCAATAAGTGCAAGGTCGGCGTCAGAACGGGCAAGGTCGGCGCGGGCAGGATTCGGCGGGATCACCTCCTCGCCCGTAGAATCGGCGCCGTGGCAAGTGCCGAAACCACAAGAGCCCGCCGTCGAGGCGATGGCCGCCTTACCCACGATCTCGACCCCAACGACCTTGGCCCGCAGGATGCGTGCGGCGTCTTCGGTGTCTGGGCACCGGGCGAGGACGTCGCCAAGCTCAGCTACTACGGCATCTACGCGCTGCAGCACCGCGGCCAGGAGTCAGCCGGCATCGCGGTCAGCAACGGCCGCCAGATCCTCGTCTACAAGGACATGGGCCTGGTCAGCCAGGTCTTCGACGACTCGACGCTGGAGTCCCTCAAGGGCCACATCGCCGTCGGCCATGCGCGCTACTCGACCACCGGCGCCAGCACCTGGCACAACGCTCAGCCGACGTTCCGCCCCACCGAGGACGGCTCGATCGCGCTGGTCCACAACGGCAACCTGATCAACACCCGCGAGCTCGCCCGGATGGTGCAGGACCTGCCGAGCGACCGCGACGAGCTCGACATCCACAGCCGCAACCTCGAGGCGACCACCAACGACACCGCGCTCGTGACCGCGCTGCTCGCCCACCACCCCGACACCAGCCTCGAGGAGCGCGCCGCCCAGCTGCTGCCGCAGATCCGGGGAGCGTTCTCGTTCATCTGGATGGACGAGAACACGCTGTACGCCGCCCGTGACCCGCAGGGCATCCGCCCCCTCGTGGTCGGCCGGCTCGAGCGCGGTTGGGTGGTGGCCAGCGAGACCGCCGCGTT
>JBQCJL010000271.1:0-3601 GCA_051952795.1 Marmoricola sp. | reverse complement strand
GTTCTGCTGACGGACCCACGGCCGGATGCGTCCATAGTCGAAGCGCACCTTGAACTCGCTGCGCATCGCCACCGAGCCGCTCAGACCCACGACGATCCGCATGAGATCAGGGACGTCATCCCGCGGCGGCATGAAGTCGATGACCCGGACGGATCCGTCCGGAGTCTCCCAATCGGTCTCGAGGACGAGGGTGTCCTCGACATAACGCCGACGGGTGCAGCTCCCGCCCTGCGCGGGGGCGATCGTCCAATGTCCCGCGTCCGGGCCACCGAGCAGGGCGGCCAGACAAGCCGGCGCGTCGAACTTCGGCATGCACAGCCAGTCGATCGAGCCCTCCCTGCTGACGAGGGCAGCGGTGTGCAGGTCTCCCAGCAGGGCGTAATCCTCGATGCGGGTCATGTCATTGACGGTGCCAGATCTTCTTCCGTTCTCAAGTCGTCGGTCGCGGTGCGGAGCCCGACGGCCGTGACGATCAGCCCGACCGCCACTCCGCCCGCGCACCACCAGAGCGAGGAGCGGAACGCACTGGCCACCGGATCGGCGTGCCGGTAGTTGTCGCCGGAGAGATGGACGACCAGCGGAAGCCCGGCGACGGCGAGCAGCCCCGCAGTACGCGAGACGGCATTGTTGATGCCGCTGGCCAGGCCGGTGTAGCGCCGCGGTGCTGCGGCCAGCACCGTGCCCGTGAGCGGCGCCACCACCATGGACAGGCCGAAGCCCATGACGAGCACACCCGGCAGGATGTCGGTGACGTAGGTGGGTCGTGCCGGTGCCAGCGCCAGCAGGACCAGACCGAGACAGAGGACCGCCTCGCCGGCCAGCATCGGCTTCCGAGCACCGATCCGCGACGCCAGCGCGCCGAATCGCGAGGCCAGGAAGAACATCACGACCGACAGCGGGACCGTCGAGGCGCCCGCGGCCAGCGGGGTCCAACCGGCGCTCACCTGCAGGAAGAGCGCGAGGAACAACAGCACTCCGGACAGCGCCGCGTACATGAACAGCGTGACCACATTGATCACGGTGAACGTACGACTCGCGAAGAGCCCGAGCGGCAGCATCGGCGACTCCGTGCGCCGTTCCACGACGACGAAGCCAATACCGGCCATGATCGCCACGACGAGGGTGATCACGGTGGCCGGCGAGGCGCCGTCGCTGGACCAGGCCGTCAGGCTCCAGGTGAGGGCGCCCAGGGCGACGGGCGCCAGCAGCGCCGCCGGCAGGTCCAGCCGACCTTCGGGCTCCGTGTCCCGCGACTCCGGAGCACACCGCAGCATCCAGAGCACCAGCACCGCGAGCGGGACGTTGATCCAGAAGGCGATCCGCCAGTCGATCCCGACCAGCCACCCGCCCACCGCCGGGCCCGCCGCCGTCGCGATGCCGAGGGTCCCGGTCCAGGCGCCGATGGCCCGCATCCGGTCGCCCTCGACGAACGAGGCCTCCAGCAACGCCAGAGCCGGGGGGGTCATCCGGGCCGCGGCGACGCTTTAACCCCTGCGCGGGGCTTTGAGCAGCCCTATGTTAGCACCCCGCGCCGCGAGCGCGGAGGAGACGGCGAAACCGGCGATCCCCCATCCGTAGACGCGTTTGCGGCCCAGGCGATCGCCCAGCGACCCGCCCAGCAGGATCAACGAGGCGAGGGCCAGGGTGTAGCCGTTGATCACCCACTGCAGGGCGCCGAGATCCGCGTGCAGGTCGGAGCCGATGTGCGGCAGCGCCACGTTCGCGATCGTGCCGTCGAGGAACCCCATCCCCGACCCGAGGACGGTCGTGGCGATCAGTCGACGGCCGGCGCGCTCGTCGATCCTCAGCAGCGTCACGGGTTCCGCCGTGCGCGCGCTTGGAGCCAGCTGATCGGCGCGGCGAACACGCCATCCCCGAACTCGTCCCGGAGTGCGCGCGCGGCGGCCGCGGTCGCCGCCTCGACGGTGAGCGATCCGTGGCCCTCGATCGCCATTCGCAGCGGCGTGCCCTGGCAGATCGCCATGGCGGTCTCGTCCGCGGTGGAACGGCTGACGCCCTGGATGCGCTCGATGACGATGTCGTCGAAGCCGGCCGCCTCCAGGTCGGAACGGATGACGCCGGGGTCGTAGTACCCGTAGGGAGCACGACGGAGGAACGGCAGCGGCTCGTCGGCAGCCATGCTGTTGACCGCGTCGTCGACGATCGCCCATGCCGCATTGGCCTCGATGCGATCCCACGCGTTGAAGTGGAAGGAGCCGCCGGGTCGCAGCACGCGGAGCGCCTCGCGATAGCCCGCCGAGCGGTCCGGGAAGAACATCACCCCGAACGGACAGGCGACGGCATCGAACGAGCCGTCCGGGAAGGCGAGATCCAAGGCGTCCGCTACCTGCCAGGTCACCCGTTCGGCGTCACAGAGGCGCTGGGCCTGCGCGAGCATCGGAGCGTTGAGGTCCGTTGCGGTGATCGCGGCGCTGCTGCGCGCGACCAGCGTGCGGGTGAGGACGCCCGTTCCCGCCGCCGTCTCGAGGATCGTTCGGGGGTCGTCGTCGAGCACCGCCGTAGCGAGGTGATCAGCGGGCTCGGCGAAGATCAGCGGAACCAGCAACTGCTCATAGAGCGTCGGTATCGATCCGACGAATGCCGCGTCCCCAGCCGCCATGCGGCCAGGCTACGCGCTAGACGTTCGGTGGAGCTGAGGGGACTCGAACCCCTGACCCCCTGCATGCCATGCAGGTGCGCTACCAGCTGCGCCACAGCCCCATTGCCCAGTGCTGGGCAACTCGGAGAATGTTAGCCATCCCCCGGCCAGATACGAAATCCGGGGCCCTTCAGATCGCGCTGAGGTTGTAGGCACCCAAGGCCCATCCGCCGCTGGGTCGCTCGTCGAGCTCGACCCAGGCGCAATTGCCGAGAGCACGCAGGTCGCGAGCGGTCGCCACGGGCCAGCCGAGCCAGGCGGCGAGCCCGGTGCGGATGGCGGCTCCATGCGCGACGGCGATGCCGACACCATCCCTGGGGAGCTCCGCGACCAGGTCGTTCAGGCAGCTCGCGAACCGCTTGCCGACCTCATCGGGCGGCTCGATCTCAGAGATCGCGCCCCACTCGGCAGCGCGGAAGACGGCGAACCCGTCGGGATCCTGGGCGTAGTACTCATCGTGGGTAAGGCCTTCGAGTGAGCCCAAGTCGTATTCGCGAAGACGCTCGTCGGGTACGGGAGTCAGCCCGCAGGCCGCCCCGACGATCTCCGCGGTGCGGAGCGCCCGGTCGAGGTCGGAGGTCCAGAGGAGCGACGGCCGGAGAGCGGCGATGATCGGCGCGACGGCGCCGGCCTGAGCGATGCCGGTGGCGTTGAGCTCCGAGTTGCGCTGGCCCTGGATGCGGCGGGCGGCGTTCCAATCGGTCTCGCCGTGCCGCAACAGCACCAGCCGCCGGGTCATCGGTGGTTGCGCACTTCGGCGGGCAGCTCGATGGTCGGGCAGTCGCGCCATAGGCGCTCGAGGGCGTAGAACGCGCGCTCCTCCACGTGCTGCACGTGGACGACGATGTCGTAGTAGTCCAGCAGCACCCAGCGCCCATCGCGCTCCCCCTCGCGGCGCAGAGGCTTGGCATCGACGCCGCGCAGACGCTCCTCGATGGCGTC
>JBQCJL010000270.1:0-2382 GCA_051952795.1 Marmoricola sp. | reverse complement strand
GCTCGACGAGGTGCCCGACGGGGTCGAGGTGGCGGGCGCACGCGTCGTCCCCATCCTCAACGGCCTCGGCTCGCTCAAGTACGAGGAGATGTTCGTCGTCTACCGCCGCATCGCTCAGTTGCTGGAGAATGCCGGCATCGAGATCGTCGACCCGCACGTTGGCGAGTACTGCACGAGCTTCGACATGGCGGGCACCTCGCTGACACTGTTCTGGCTCGACGACGAGCTCGCCCAGCTATGGGAGACGCCGGTCGACACGCCGGCGTACCGTCGGGGATCGGTGGGACACGTCGAGCGAGCGGATGCCCGCGCCGACTCCGCCTCGGACGCCGAGGTCATCCCGCCCTCTGACGAGGAGTCCCGGGCAACGGCCGCACTCGTACGGCGAGCGCTCGAGACTATCGTCGCGACCATCCACGCGAACGTGGAGGAGCTCGGCCGCATCGACTCGATCGCCGGGGACGGCGACCACGGCATCGGCATGCAGCGCGGATCGCACGCCGCCCTCGCCGCGGGCGCGGCAGCGGCGGATGCCGGGGCCGGTGCACAGACGACGCTCATGCGTGCTTCGGATGCCTGGGCCGACCGGGCAGGCGGCACGTCCGGTGCACTGTGGGGGGTCATCCTCGCCGCGGTCGCCGATCGGCTGGGTGACGTGGGCAGGCCGTCCGCATCCGACGTGGCCACCGGTGTCGCCCTGGGGGCGACCGGCGTGATGGCCTACGGCAAGGCGGAGGTCGGGGACAAGACCCTCGTTGACGCGCTTGTCCCGTTCGCCGACGAGTTGAACGCCGCTGTCGGTTCCGGCGCAACGTTCGCCGACGCCTGGCGCGAGGCGGCCGAGGCGGCGACGCGCGCCGCCGCGGCCACCGCCGACCTCCTGCCCCGCATGGGCCGCGCCAGGGCGCACGGCCAGCACAGTGTGGGCACACCCGATCCGGGCGCGCACTCACTCGCGCTCATCGTGACCACCGTCGGCGACCTGCTCGCCGAGCGCCGAGAAGCCCAGCACTCAGAGTAAGGAATCACCATGACCGAACCCCTGCGCATCGTGATCGGGTCGGACGACGCCGGCTACGACTACAAGGAGGCGCTCAAGCGCGACCTCGAGCAGAACCCCGGCGTCGCATCCCTCGTCGATGTCGGCGTCGACGGCGACGGCCACACCCCGTACCCCAAGGTCGCGATCGAGGCCGCCGAGCGCGTCGCCCGCGGCGAGGCCGACCGCGCGCTGCTGTTCTGCGGCACCGGACTCGGCGTCGCGATCGCGGCGAACAAGGTCTCCGGCATCCGCGCCGTGACGGCTCACGACAGCTACTCGGTGGAGCGCGGCGTGCTCTCCAACAACGCGCAGGTGCTCACCATGGGGCAGCGCGTCGTCGGCCTGGAGCTCGCCCGTCGCCTGGTGCGCGAGTGGCTGACCTACCGCTTCGACCCGACATCCGCGTCCGCCGCCAAGGTCGCCGTCATCGGCGACTACGAGACGACCGGGAGCTGCTGAGTCCGATGCGTCGCGTGACGGTGGGTGTGAGCCTGAAGGCGTACTTCGGGCGAGCGCAGGCGCGCGCATGGTTCGACGAGGTCGCCGGCACGCTGCGCGACCACGCGGCGCTGCGCGACCCCCACGTGGACGTGTTCGTCATCCCCACCTACCTCCAGTTCGACGACGCGCGCAGAGCGTTCGACGGCCTTCGCATCGCCGTCGGAGCGCAGGATGTCTCCCCCTTCGGTCCCGGCGCGTACACCGGTGAGATCACCGCAGCCGAACTCGCGGAGTCGGGGGTGCGGCTCGCCGAGATCGGCCACGCCGAGCGTCGACGCCTGTTCGGCGAGACCGACGAGCTCGTCGCCGCGAAGGTCGCGGCGAGCCTTTCCGCCGGCGTCACTCCCCTGCTCTGCGTGGGTGAGGCCGAGCAGCAGGACGTCGCATCCGCCGCGACCGAGACGGTCGCCCAGCTGCGTGCCGACCTCGACGGCGCGCCGAACGGACCCGTGATCGTCGCGTACGAACCGGTGTGGGCGATCGGCGCAGCAGAGCCGGCGCCGATCGAGCACATCGCAGTCGTCACGCGCGCGCTGACCGCCGCGCTCGACGACACCCCCGGCCGCGAGGGAAGCCTCGTGATCTACGGAGGATCCGCCGGCCCAGGCCTCCTGACCAGGCTCGGCGACGATGTCGACGGGCTTTTCCTCGGCCGGTTCGCGCACGACGCCGCGAACTTCGCTGCCGTGCTCGACGAGGCCGTGGCTCTGGCGTCCGCCCGCCGTGAGCGGGAGGCGAGGGCATGATCGGCCTCGGCACGTACGCGTTCTTCTGGCAGCACTCGGATCGCGTTCCCCGTCCGCTCTCGCTGGTGGACGCGTTCCAGGCGACGCGCGAGC
>JBQCJL010000269.1:0-3650 GCA_051952795.1 Marmoricola sp. | reverse complement strand
GTCGTGCTGCCCTGGCGGGGCAGCTACCGGGGGTTCCCGTGGACGGACGGTCATGCCGTGCTGGATCCGGCACCGCGCTTCTTCCCGGGCGAGGTGTTGGTCGACGACCGAATCTTCCTGGCACAGGGAGTGCTTGCCAGTGAGGATTCGTATCTGCGCCGGGTGGGCGCAGCGCTGTCGGCGCCGGACCGCGCGCAGGCGCTTCGAGCTCTCGGTATTCGCTGGTTGATCTCCGAGAACGGGTCCCAACTGGACCTGATCGACCTCGGACCGCCAGCGCCCAGCCACCGTCGGACGCCTCCGGCCTGGCTGGTCCTCGCAGCCGACATCGCGGCGGCCGGAGAATTCTTTGCCTTTTTTCCCGTTTTCCTGCGAAGAGGTGTGATCCGCATTACCGTGCGAAGCACCTGAGCAGGAAGGAACTCATGAGCAAGACGCTGATCGGAATGGGGATCGGAGCTGTGGTGGCGGTCGTGGCCACACTCAGCGGTGTGGCTTTGGCACAGCCCGCGTCCCACCACGTTTCGCAATCACAGGTCTACAGCTACTCCGACAACTGAGCCTCTGATTTCAGGGGAGGGATTTTCGCGAGCCCGTCTGGAGGGTTGGGTTCGCGAACTGATGCGGATCGGTCGGGAGGGCCGTCAGCATGCAATTAGTCATCCCGGCGTACAACGAAGCCGGGCGATTGCCGCGCACCCTTGCGGCACTGAGACGTCATATCGCCGCCGACCCGATCCGGGGCGGCCTCGAGGTGATCGTCGTCGACAACGCCAGCACCGATGGCACCGCGATCGCGGCCGAACGGGCTGACTCCGGCACGCTTCCGGTACGCGTGCTCCATTGCGCTACCCGCGGCAAGGGCGCTGCCGTCCGGGCCGGAGTAGCGGCCACGGATGACGCGGTCGTCGGCTTCATGGACGCCGACGGCGCCACCGACCTCGCCGCCCTGCGCACCGCCCTGCGACTGCTGGACCGCGGCGCTGACTTCGCACTGGGCTCACGCGGTGTCGTGGGGTCTTTGACCAACGAACGGCACAGCCGGGTGCGCTCGCTCGGTGCGCGCGGATATCGCCGGCTGGCGGCCGCGGTCGTTCCCGGCGTCCTCGACACCCAGTGCGGCTTCAAGGTCATGCGGGGAGATCTCGCGCGCCAGGTGTTCGCCCAGACCCGTACCCGTGGCTTCAGCTTCGACGTGGCGGTGCTCGCTCGCGCGCTGCGCGCGGGTGCCCAGCTCGCGGAGTTCCCCGTGTCCTGGGCCGACGTTCCGGGATCGACGTTCCATCCGGCGCGCCATGGACTGAACAGCTTCGCCGCGCTCGCGGCCATCCAATGGCGGCTGCGCGAGCGGCCCGACGAGCTGGCTCCGGTCCTCGACCTGCCTCCGGTGCTGACGCCGCTGCTCGACCGGGGACTGGCATGACCACTCTTCAGGGCAAGCGCATCGTCGTCGCGAACTGGCGGTGCCCCGACCATTCCCAAGCCGGAGGCGCCGAGCGCTACGCGTGGGAGTTCTCGCGCGCGCTGGTCGCGGCCGGCGCCGAGGTGGACTTCCTCACCGCGAGGGAGCCTGGGCAGCCCCGACGTGAGCGTCGCGACGGGATCACCCTTCATCGCGGTGGCGGCCGCTTCGGCTATTACGCCTATGCCGCGCGCTTCCTGCGGGCTGAGCGCCGTCGTATCGACGCCGTGCTCGACGCAGCGTCGGGCGTACCCGAGTTCGCTCCACTCTGGGTGGGGCGCCGCGTGCCCGTGGTGCTTCTGATGCATCACGTCCATCAGGAGCAGTTCGACACGCACTTCCCACCGATGCTCGCCGCGGTCGGCAAGGCCATCGAGGGGCGCGTGATGCCGCGGTTGTACCGGGACTCGCTGACGCTCGCGGTCTCGGAGTCCACGCGTGCGGAGATGGTCCGCCGGCTCGGCTGGACCGGACCGATCGACGTGCTGGTGAACGGCAGTGACGATCCGCTTCCGGTGGCGGTCGATCCCGCCGACACCGTCGACCGGGTGGTCGTCCTCGGGCGTCTCGCCGCACACAAGCGCGTCGACCTGGTCGTCCGCGCCGTCGCAGCTCTGGTCCCGAACCGCCCCACGATGCACCTCGACGTCCTGGGCACGGGTCCGGAACTCGAGCGCTTGACGCGGCTGGTGGACGATCTCGGCGTCGCCAAGCACGTCACTCTGCACGGCTACGTGGATCAGGCGACGAAGGCCGACGTGCTCGCGCACGCGCGCCTCCAGGTCTGCGCCTCGGATGCGGAGGGGTGGGGACAGGTGGTGATCGAGGCCGCGGGCTACGGCGTCCCGACGCTGGCCCGCAACGTGCCGGGCCTGAGCGGTTCCATCCGCCCGGACGAGACCGGATGGCTCGTGGAGGAGCCGGCCGAGGCCGACCTCATCACCGCGCAGGCGCGGTTGACCGTCGGGCTCGATGACGCCCTGACGGAGCTCGCCGACGACCGGCGCCGAATCGAGATGGCCGACCAATGTCGGGCCTGGGCACAGACGTTCAGCTGGAAGCAGATGCACGCAGGGGCGGTCCGCGTTCTCGCGGCCGCGATTGAAGGAGAGGTTGCAAAGTGAGTGCAGGAACGATGGAGAGGACGACGCACGACGTCGCCCACGAACCGAAGAGACACCCCTGGATCGGTCCGGCGATTGCGGGCCTCGGATCGCTGCTGGTGGTCGCCGGAGCCCTGGTGCACTTCTACGCCGTGCCCAAGTTGGCCGCCGCTCCCGTGGGAGTCGACACCATCACGCGACTGTCCGCGACCGGCGCGACCGTCTTCGACACCAAGACGCTCAAGCCGATCACGACCGACCTCTCCGTGGTCAACCGCACGGTCGGCGACCAGGCGGCGAGCAGCAAGGCCCCGGCGAACACAGTCGTGTGGACCAGCATGACCACCATCCGATCGGTGCCGGACAACGTGATCCGCTCGCAGAGCACGGCGAGCAACGCGCTGAACAAGAAGACCGCCGAGGCCGTCGACTGCTGCGGCAACTTCTTGGAGTCGGCTCAGGGCGTGCGCACGCCGACCACTCCGTCGGGCGTGGTCTACAAATTCCCGTTCTTCACCGAGAAGCACAGCTACCGGGTGTGGGACGGCACGCTGAACGGAGCGGTCACCGCGACCTACCTGGGCACCGCGTCGATCAACGGCATGCGGGTCTACAAGTTCAGCTCGAACGTGCCCGCCAGCGTGATCGGCCATCGGAGCCTGCCCGCGTCGATCTTCGGTCTGCCCGGCACCGGCAACGTGGCAGCCACGACCTACTACCAGAACGCCACCCTGCAGTACGTGGAGCCGAACACCGGCGCCATCATCAACAGCGTTCAGGACGTCAAGCAGTGGTTCGCCGCTGAGGGCAAGACCGTCACGACGACGGCCGCCCACCTCGCCTACACCCCGGCGACAGTGGACCACTTCGTCAACACCCTGCAGTCCAACGCGACGAAGCTGCGCTTGGCATCGGGATCGCTGCCGTGGCTGGTGAGGCTCCTCGGAGTCGTCCTGATGGTCGGCGGCGCGACCGCCGGCCAGCGGCGCCACTGACCGCTAGTCGACCGCAGCCGCGATTGGCGCCACCCCCAGCTGGGTGGCCGCGCGGCTTGGCCAGTTTTCCCCGGCACGCCGGGGGGAGGT
>JBQCJL010000268.1:0-2551 GCA_051952795.1 Marmoricola sp. | reverse complement strand
CGATGTCGCGTAGCGGCCAGCCGCCGGCATCCTGCAGCGGCTGTGGCAGGTCCCAGTGGTACAGCGTGATCGCCGGCCGGATGCCCCGCTCGGCGAGCCCGTCGATGAGCTGCTTGTAGAAGTCGAGACCCTTCTGATTCACGGCGCCGGAGCCGGTCGGCTGGATGCGTGGCCAGGCGAGCGAGAACCGGTATCCGTCGACTCCGAGGGACTTCAACAGGTCGAGATCGGTGCGCCAGCGGTGGTAATGGTCGTCGGCGACGTCGCCCGTCGAGCCGTCCTCGATGCGTCCCAGTCCCGCCTGCGAGAACGTGTCCCAGATCGACGGGCTGCGGCCGTCAACGTTCCAGGCGCCCTCGATCTGGTACGCGCTCGTGGCGGCGCCCCACACGTATCCCTTCGGGAAGCGCATCGGAGTAGACGGCGGGCTCCAGGATGCCTTCGAGCCTGTCGACGGAGTGCAGCCGGCCAGAGCCGCGGTCGTCAGTCCGCCCGCAATGATGGCACCCGTCGTGCCGAGGAACCGCCGTCTGCTCACAGTGGCGTACGTGGAATCGGAGTCGATCATGAGAGCGCTCTCTGGGTGGGGATGCGCACAGCCTACTGAGCATCGGTGCCGCGGCGCTAGGGCGATGTGGTCCCGTTGTGCGGCCGGTACGCCTCAGTCTTCGTCGATGCCTTCGATCACCGAGTTCCGCGGCTTCAGCGAGCCGCCGGTCGCCAGCTTCATGAGATCGCTGTTCAGGTCGATCCCGAGCTCCGTGCCGCCCGCGCTGCCGTACTCGTGCTGGTAGCTGCGCCAGCTCGAGCCGCGCACCTCGCGCTCGAAGCCGCTCTCCATGAGCAGCAGCAACTCGAACGCGGCCCGATCGATGCGGGATCCGAGCGACTTGTCCTGCCAGTCTTCGGTCGCCGCGAACACCGAGGTCGGAACGCTGAGCGCCCGCAGGTAGGCGAACAGCGACCGCATCTGCTCGTCGACGACGAGGGCGTGCCGCGCGGTTCCCGCGGTCGCCGCGAGGGCGATGGGCTTGGCGATGAGCAGATCGTTGTCGAGCACCTGGAAAAAGGAGCTGAACAGACCGCTCGGGCCGGCCTTGTACACCGGCGTGCTCGCCACGATGCCGTCGGCCTCGCGCAACGCGTCGACCGCCGCGGTGAAGCGCGGCCCGAGCAGGCCGGATGCCAGTGCACCCGACAGCTCCGGCAGCAGCTCGCGCAGGTCGACGGTGGTGATCCGCACCGAGCCTCCCCGGCGCCCCGCCGTCTCTCGCACCGCCTGGGCGATGCGGTCGCCGAGCAGCTTCGTCGACGACGGATCGCTGATTCCGGCGTTCACCACCGCGAGGCGGAAGGCCTTGCCCTGGCCGTGCTGACGGTCGCGGTCGAAAGGCTGCGAGTCTCCCATCTCAGTCCTCCCCGAACGGCGAGGTAGCGACAGAGTCGGTGTCCTGGTACGGCGAGCCGCCGGTCACGTTGTCACCGCGGTTCGCGTTCGGACGGGGCTGCCGTGGCTCGGCGTCGCCGTACTTGGCTCTCACCAGGCTCGCGTGAGTGGGGGCATCCGGAACCTCCGGGTCGCGCAGCGACTCGAACTCCCGACGCAGCACGGGAACCACCTCGCCGCCGAGCAGCTCGAGCTGGTCGAGCACCTTGCCGAGCGGAAGTCCGGCGTGGTCGACGAGGAAGAGCTGGCGCTGGTAGTCGCCGACGTAGTCGCGGAAGCCGAGTGTCTTGTCGATGACCTCCTGCGGCGATCCGACAGTGAGTGGCGTGCTCTCGGTGAACTGCTCCATCGAAGGGCCGTTGCCGTACACCGGAGCCTCGTCGAAGTACGGGCGGAACTCGTCGCGAGCAGCCTGCGAAGTCTTCGCGATGTAGGTCTGCCCGCCGAGCCCGACGATGGCCTGCTTGGCGCTGCCGTGGCCGTAGTGCTCGAAGCGCTGGCGGTAGAACTCCACCATGCGCTGCGTGTGCTCCTTGGGCCAGAAGATGTGGTTGGCGAAGAATCCGTCGCCGTAATAGGCGGCCTGCTCCGCGATCTCCGGAGTGCGGATCGACCCGTGCCACACGAACGGCGGCACGTCGTCGAGCGGACGAGGCGTGGAGGTGAAGCCCTGCAACGGCGTGCGGAAGTGCCCCTCCCAGTCGACGACGTCTTCGCGCCAGAGGCGGTGCAGCAGGTTGTAGTGCTCGAGCGCCAGCGGAAGGCCCTGGCGGATGTCCTGCCCGAACCACGGATAGACCGGCGCCGTGTTCCCCCGCCCGAGCATGAGATCCATGCGGCCCTTCGAGAGGTGCTGCAGCATCGCGTACTCCTCCGCGATGCGCACCGGATCGTTCGTCGTGATCAGCGTCGTCGACGTCGTCACGGTCAGCCGCTTCGTGAGCGCGGCGATGTGTGACAGCAGGGTCGTGGGGGATGAGGAGAAGAACGGCGGGTTGTGGTGCTCGCCGATGGCGAAGACATCCAGCCCCACCTCCTCGGCCTTGACCGCGAGCTGCACCGTGGCGTCGATGCGCTCGGCCTCACTGGGCGTGACGCCCGTCG
>JBQCJL010000267.1:0-4908 GCA_051952795.1 Marmoricola sp. | reverse complement strand
CTGGCAGGACGCTCTGCAGGCCGACAGCGCCGAGAAGCTGGCGCGGCCCTCCTCGGGTGAGGAGCTGCGCGAGACCCTGCTGCGTCTTGCCGCCTCGCCCAACCTCTGCGACAAGTCCTGGATCACCGACCAGTACGACCGCTACGTGCAGGGCAACACCGTGCTCGCGCAGCCCTCCGACTCGGGCATGATCCGCGTCGACGAGGAGACCAACCTCGGCGTCGCCGTCGCCACCGACTGCAACGGCCGCTTCGCCAAGCTCGACCCCTACACCGGAGCGCAGCTCGCGCTCGCCGAGGCCTACCGCAACGTCGCCGTCAGCGGCGCTCGTCCGCTCGCCGTCAGCGACTGCCTCAACTTCGGCTCGCCCGAGGACCCGGCGGTGATGTGGCAGTTCGCCGAGGCATGCCGCGGCCTCAAGGACGGCTGCCTCGAGCTCGGCATCCCCGTCACCGGCGGCAACGTGTCGCTCTACAACCAGACCGGCGAGACCGCGATCCTGCCGACTCCGGTGGTCGCGGTCCTCGGTGTGGTCCAGGACGTCACCCAGCGGACCCCGACCGGCTTCGTCTCCGAGGGCGAGACCGTGGTGCTGCTGGGGGAGACGCGCGAGGAGCTCAGCGGCTCGGAGTGGGCGCACGTGGTGCACGGACACCTCGGCGGCCTGCCGCCCAAGGTTGACCTTGCGCGTGAGCAGGCGTTGGCCTCGGTCCTCTCGTCGGTGTCCGTGACCTCCGCTCACGACCTGTCGGACGGTGGCCTGGCTCAGGCCCTGGTCGAGTCGGCGCTGCGCAACAACATCGGTGCGACCGTCGCGCTCGAGGGCGACGACTTCGTGTGGCTGTTCTCGGAGTCGGCTGGCCGTGTGCTCGTCACCACGACTCAGGTCGACGCGCTCTTGGCGGCTGCTACGGCCGCCGGCATCCCGGCGACGGTGCTCGGGTCGACCGGTGGCCGCTCGCTGACAGTCGAGGGCGCGTTCACGGTGTCGCTCGACGAGGTCCGCGAGGCCTGGACCGGCACGCTGCGCTCGGTGTTCGCCTGATCCCAGGCGTCGGGTCGGGGCACTGATCGGACGTCCCTGGACAGGGTGACGATCAGGGCGGTGCCGGCCGTGGCGACGACGAGGACGGCCATCGCCATCGACCCGCCCACTGCGGTCAGGAGCAGACCGGCGACCACCGGGGCAAGCGGCATCACCAGTGTGGCCACGAAGCGCGATGCGGCGGTGACCCGCCCCTGGAGTTCGTGGGGCGTGACCCGCATCCGGTAGGCGCTGATGCCGGCGTTGCCCGCGGGGTTGAGGAACATGGTCGCCCCGATCGCGACGCCGACCACCAGGGGATGGTTGAACCAGATCAGCGGAATGCTCAGCGGGACGAAGCTCCAAGCGAGCACGATGGTCAGCCATCCCGTCCGGAACCGCCCGATCAGCCACGGCGCCGCGATGGCCCCGACGATGCCGGCGACGCCCGCCGCCGCCTCCGTCAGACCGATGGTGGCTGGGCGGAAGCCGCCCTGGATCAGGCGGAGGATGGCCAGGAAGAAGATGCCGTTGGCGGTGAGGTTGACCAGCGCCGCCCAGACGATGAGCACGCGGAAGAACGGGCTGCGCCAGGTGAAGGCGAACCCCTCGCGCAGTGGCGCCCGGACGCGCTGGGACGGCTGATCGCTCTCAGCCGGCTTGAGGCTCGTGCGCAAGCGACCCAGGAGTGCCCAGGAGACCGCGTAGGACAAGGCATCCGCGACAAACGGAAGCCAGCGTGCGACCGCCACCAGCACGCCACCGACCGGCCCACCGAGCAGGGTGGCGAGGTGCTCCCGAGCTTGGTTCTGGCTGAGCGCGGTCGGCAGCGAGCCTTCGGGGACCACGGACCGTAGTGCCGCCATCTCCGTCGGCCCGAAGGTGCCGGCGCAGGCTCCTCCCACGAGGCCGACGACGATCAGGTGAGCCACGTTCAGATGCCCGAGGAGGCCGGCCGCGACCAGGCTGGCGAAGGCCAGGGCCCCGATCCCGCTCGACCAGCGCATCACGCTGCGCCCATCGAACCGATCGGCAAGCACGCCTCCGGGCAGCAGCGCCATCACATTCCCGACCATGGCCGAGGCTGCTGCGAGGGCGGTGGCGAGCGTGGAATGGCTGATCTGCCAAGCGACGACCGGGAAGACGAAGATGCTCATCTGATTGCCGAGCTCGCTGATGGTCTGGCCGATCCACAGCAAGGTGAAATCGCGACTGCGAACCAGGCCCCTCATATCCGCAAGATAGCGTGCGCAACTTTACTTGCGCAATAGTTCGTGCGGATTTGGATACGATGGGTTCGTGTCCGATCAACGCCTCCACGGGACCGAGGGCGCCCGCGTCCTGCGGGCGGTATCCCATCCCCTCCGCAACCGGATCCTCGCCGAGCTCGAGGCCGGCGGACCGATGCGTGCGGCCGACATCGCCGAGCGGATCGACATCCCGGCCAACCAGGCCAGCTTCCACCTGCGCCAGCTCGCCAAGTACGAGCTTGTCGAGGAGGCTCCCGAGTTGGCGCGCGACGGGCGAGAGCGGGTGTGGCGGGCGTCGAGCAAGTCCGGCCTGTCGATCAGTCTGCGCGAGATGGAGGAGACGCCCGACGGTGCCGCAGCGGTCGCCGTCTATCGCCGCCATGCGACGGCGGAGGCGCATCGCATGGTCGACCAGATCACGGAGCTGAACGCGGGACCGGAGTGTCATCGGATGTTCAGCGATCAGGCTCTTCGACTGACGTTCGACGAGGCGCAGGAGTTCACCCAGGCACTCAGCGCCTTCGTGGACGAATGGCGTGAGCGGACGGCGGGTACCGGCGATGACCGGCAGACTCACCGCCTCATGATGATGATGCAGCCGTACGAGTCGGCGACGGAGGACTGATGCCGCGGCGACTCATCCCGCTCTCGGCTGAGGCTCTTGGTGAAGCTGAGGCTGCTGGGGATCAGAAGGCACTCACCAAGCACTTCCTGGCTCTGCTGCAGGGGATCGCGCCCGGGAAGTCGGTCGAGGTGCGGGTGCCCCCGTATGCCGCGATCCAGTGCATCGAGGGCGTCCGGCACACGCGCGGGACCCCGCCTGCAGTGATCGAGATGTCCGGTGACACGTGGCTGGCGTTGGCGCGCGGGGAGCTGGCGTGGGCCGCCGCGGTGGCGTCGGGGGTGGTGCGTGCGAGCGGTGAGCGGGCTGATCTCAGCGCCTACTTGCCGCTCGGCTAGCGCAATTCAGGACATACGCGCGCTCGCGGCGGATATATCCATGTGCCTTCGTATGTCCTGAGTTACGAAAGGCTAGGCCGCCGCGTGGCGCTTGTGCGTGCGCCACCACGCCGCACCGATCACCGCCAGCGCGGCACTCAGCCCCACGGCCGTGATCGTCGGCTTCGCCGGCGGACCCTCCCGGCGCAGCGCTACCGGCTTCTCGAAGATCAGGACCGGCCAGCCGCGCTCGCGGGCCACCTTGCGCAGCTCCTTGTCGGGGTTCACCGCGTAGGCGTGCCCGACGACGCTCAACATCGGCACGTCGGTGGCCGAGTCGCTGTAGGCGTAGCTGCGCTCGAGGTCGTAGCCGCGTTTGCGGGCGAGGTCGGTGATCTCCTTGGCCTTGTTCTCGGCGTAGGCGTAGAAGCGGATCTTGCCGGTGTACTTGCCCTCGTCGACCTCGAGGCGCGTGGCGATGACGTGGTCGGCGCCGAGCATCTCGCCGATGGGCTCGACCATCTCGGCACCGCTGGTGGACACGATGATCACGTCGCGGCCGGCCTCGTGGTGCTCGGCGATCAGGCGGACGGCCTCGGCGTAGACCATCGGCTCGACGATGTTGTACAGGGTGTCGGCGATGATCTCGCGCACCTGGGCGACGTCCCAGCCCATGCAGAGCTGCGACATGAACTGCCGCATCTTCTCCATCTGGTCGTGGTCGGCGCCGCCGATGACGTAGAGGAACTGGGTGTAGGCGCTGCGCAGCACCGTGCCGCGCGAGATCAGGCCGCCGGCTTGAAACTCCTTGCTGAAGGCGAACGCACTCGACCTGGCGATGATCGTCTTGTCGAGGTCGAAGAACGCCGCGGTGGGGCGCGCTCGCAATCCGGGAGTGCGGGACATGTCCTCCAGCGTAGGTGGAGCGCTGTCCACAGCGCGGCTTATTGGCGTTTGTGCACAGGGCCATCGGGCCCGTGGCGTACTTCGGGAGCATGCTCGGCCACCGTCGACGTCATGGACGGCAGGCATGACGGGTCCCGAGCGCGGATCCTGTTGATCACGGACGATGAACACCTTCGCTACGAGGTCTCGCGGCTCGTGGTCAGCACAGCGGCCACGCTCGACGCTGCGGCGAGCCTTCTGGAGGCCCAGCATCGGTGGGGAGAGGCGACCCTCGTCCTGGTGGGGAGCGATTGCGTCGCACTGGTGTCGGCTGATGGCTTTCCGCAGCGGCGGGATGTGCTGGTGATCCATGCGGGGAGCGCGCCGCCGGAGGTCTTCCGGGCGGCCTTCGATCTCGGCGCCGTTCGGGTGATCGAGCTCCCCTCGGCCGAGGAGTGGCTGACCGGCGCTCTCGCGCAGGCGGGCGGGTCCGCGCCATCGGAGGGAGTGGTCGTCGGCTTCGTGCCGGCGGCGGGCGGATCGGGAGCGAGCACGCTGGCCGTTGCCACGGCCTGCCTCGGAGTCGCGCGGACGACCACGGCGCTCGTGGACCTGGATCCGAGGGGCGTGGGCATCGAGCGGCTGGCCGGCTATGACGGTTCCGCGGTGACCACCTGGGCGACTCTCGGCGGTCGCAGTCTGAGCCCGTACGCCCTGCGGGACTCGCTGCCGGTAGTCGACGGAGTGCACCTGGTCGGCTTCGGTCTGGATCCCGTTACGGCGCCCACGCCGGTGGGTGCCGTGGGTGTG
>JBQCJL010000266.1:0-6924 GCA_051952795.1 Marmoricola sp. | reverse complement strand
CGCGATGGCGCTCGGGTCGACTTCGTCGACGTCGACCGTCGTCGTTGATCAACGCGTAGGGCTCATGGCTCTGCCTCACGACACGGAGTCCGTCGTCGTCGGTCGTATCGGCCGCGCCCACGGCATCAAGGGCGAGGTCTCGGTGGAGCCGAGGACCGATGAGCCCGATCGACGGTTCGCCGTCGGGAATGCGCTCGATGCGCGCGTTCCCGGCGGCGATCTGCGTCCCGGCGCACTCACCGTGACCGGACTGCGCTGGCACCAGGGCCGACTGCTGCTCAGGTTCGCCGAGTTCCCGGATCGCACGGCGGCGGAGGCGGCGCGCGGCACGCTCCTCGAGGTGCAGGTCGACGCGGACGAGGCTCCCACCGATCCCGAGGAGTTCTACGACCGCCAGCTCATCGGGCTGGTCGTGCGCACCACCGACGGGCGCGAGATCGGGCCGATCTCGAGCGTCATCCACGGTGCCGCCCAAGACATCCTGGCCATCAAGGCGGATGGTCGCGAGGTCCTCGTCCCCTTCGTCACCGAGCTCGTCCCCGAGGTCGACATCGCCGGTGGGTACGTCGTCGTCGCGGATCGTCCGGGCCTGCTCGATGGTGACCCCCGATGAGGATCGACGTCCTCTCGATCTTCCCTGACTACTTCGCTCCGCTCGCGCTGTCGTTGCCCGGCAAGGCGCAGGCGGCGGGCATCCTCGACTTCCACGCCCACGATCTACGTGCGTGGACCCACGATCGCCACCACACGGTCGACGACACGCCCTACGGGGGCGGTGCCGGCATGGTGATGAAGCCGGAGCCCTGGGGCGAGGCCTTCGATGCGCTCGAGCTCGGGCCCGGGGACACCGTCGTATTCACGACGCCGAGCGGCGAGCTCTTCACCCAGCGGAAGGCCCAGGAGCTGGCGACGCGTCAGCGGCTGGTGTTCGCCTGTGGACGTTATGAGGGCATCGACCAGCGCGTCGTGGACTACGCCCGCCAGGTCGCCCAGGTCGAGGAGATCTCGCTGGGCGACTATGTGCTCAACGGCGGCGAGGTCGCCGCACTCGCGATCACCGAGGCGGTAGTCCGCCTCCTGCCCGGCTTCATGGGGAATCCGCATTCGCTGGTCGAGGAGTCGCACAGCGACGGCCTGTTGGAGTATCCCGCCTACACGAAGCCGGTCAGCTGGAGGGACCTCGAGGTCCCCGACGTGCTGCTCTCCGGCGACCACGGCGCCATCGAGCTCTGGCGCCAGCACCAGGCGCGGCAGCGCACGGCGGAGCGCCGCCCCGACCTGCTGCCGCCGCACGCGCTGCTCGACGACCCGGATCTCGAGCCGGCCTTGGCGTCCGCCGCTGATGCGGCTGAGCTTCTGCTGCTCACCCGGGCCACTTTCATCGAGGACGCGCTGGCGGATCCGGGCCTGCCCATGCCGCAGTTCCGGGAGACCGTCGAGGACACCGTGACAGCGATGGCGCAGTGGCGCATCTGGGTCGTTCGTCACCACGGACGTCTGGTCGGCTCTGTCCGAGCCCGCCCCGAGGGCGAGGTGTGGCATATCGCGCGCGTCATGGTGGCGCCCGACCTGACGGGCCGAGGCGTCGGGCGCGCACTCCTGGCGTTCGCGGAGGCGCAGGCGCCAGCGTCGACGACCTCCTATGTCCTGGAGGCGGCGACCGCGAACGATCGCAATCAGCGGTTCTACAAGAAGGCGGGATACCGCGCGACGACCTCCGAAGGCCTTCCTGCCGGCCTCGGGCGGCTGGCCAAGCGCCGGCGCTAGCGTTCGCTTCAGAAGAATCTTCCGGTCGTCATGTCGAAATCCGCACGTGCCGGACGACGTGTCGGTGAGTCAGCACTCATCAGCTATCGACGAAAGGTCACCAGTCATGCGTTACATGGGCTTTGTGAAGATGGACCCGAACCTCAGCGACCCGCCCCAGGCATTGAGGGATGCCATGGACGAGCACATCCAGAAGAGCCTCGAGCGCGGTGTCTTCCTGGACGGAGGCGGTCTCTACGCCACCAGCTTCCGCGGTGAGGTGAAGGTGCGGGACGGTGAGGTGACGACGTTCGACGGACCCTTCACCGAGGGTCGCGAGACCGTCGGCGGGTACTCGGTGCTCGAGTTCCGCGACCACGAGGAGGCGATGGCCGAGGCTCAGGCGATGGTCGACCTCCACCTCAAGTACTGGCCGGGCTGGGAAGGCTCGGTCGAGGTGCGCCGCATCGCCGGTCCCGACGAGGTCGGCAACCTCTGAGTGAGTCGCCGGACCAGACCGCCGCGTCGATCGCGGCGGTCTGGCGGCAGGAGTCGACCCGCCTGATCGCGGCGTTGACCAGGATGACGCGCGACCTCGCCATGGCCGAGGACCTGGCGCAGGACGCCTTGGTGGCCGCCCTCGAGTCGTGGCCGGTCGACGGCATTCCGACCAATCCCGGCGCCTGGCTCATGACCGTGTCCAAGCGGCGCGCCATCGACCAGTTCCGGCGCAACGAGACGATGCGGCGGCACACCACCGAGTTGAACCATGCCCGCGAGGAGGCGACGATGCTCGACCTCGACGCCCAGGTGGACTACATCGAGGACGACGTCCTCCGCCTCATGTTCCTCTGCTGTCACCCCAACCTGAGCCGTGACTCCCGCGTCGCCCTCACCCTGCGGATGGTCTCCGGGCTGACCACCGCCGAGATCGCCCGCGGCTTCCTCGTGGCCGAGCCCACGATGGGTCAGCGGATCTCGCGGGCGAAGAAGACGCTCGTGGGCGCCGAGTTCGAGCTGCCCGATGCGGCGCAGCGCCTCGGTCGCCTCAGCGACGTCATGACGGTGATCTACCTGGTCTTCACCGAGGGCTATGTCGCGACCGCGGGAGAGGACTGGTCGCGGCCCGACCTCTGCCACGAGGCGCTGCGGTTGGCGCGGATGCTTGCCGTGATGGCTCCGGACGAGCCGGACGCCCTCGCCCTGCAGGCGCTCCTCGAGCTCCAGGCGTCGCGGCTTCCCGCGCGCGTCGATCAGGAGGGTCTCGCGGTGCTCCTCGAGGATCAGGACCGGTCCCGCTGGGATCAACTACTCCTGCGGCGCGGGCTGGCCGCCTTGGACCGGGCGGAGGCGCTGGCGCTCCGCCGCCGCGAGGTGGGCAGCATCTTCCTGCAGGCCGCGATCGCCGCCTGCCATGGCCGCGCGCGCCGCGCCGAGGACACCGACTGGACGCGCATCGCCGAGCTGTACGACCTCCTCGCGCAGCACGCTCCAGGCGTGATCGTCGAGGTGAACCGTGCCGTCGCGCACGGACGTGCCCATGGTGCCGGAGCGGGTCTGGCGATCCTGGAGGCACTCGGACCGGACCCGATTCCGGGCTCGCCCCTCTGCGAGGCGGTCCGTGGCGACCTCCTGGAGCGCCTGGGGCGCCCTGAGGAGGCGGCAGCCGCCTTCCGGCGCGCCGCCGAGCGCACCGACAATGGCGCCGAGCGGGCACTGTTGCTGCGCCGGGCCCAGGGGTGACGATTTCCGCCCGAGCGGTGCTGTCTGGCAGAATCGACCCTCGGCTCTGAGTTCGTCGTGCGTCCGCCACAGGGGACAGCGACGGTACGGCGCAGAGCGGACGATCCCCACCACGAATTTCCGCGGTCGGCCTGTGGCGCTCGCGAGGAGAGAATCATGACCAACGTCATCGACCAGTTGAACGCTGGCAACCTGCGTAGCGACCTCCCGGACTTCCGTGCCGGTGACACCGTCAAGGTGCACGTCAAGGTCGTCGAGGGCAACCGCTCGCGTATCCAGGTCTTCCAGGGCGTCGTGATCCGCGTGCAGGGTTCGGGCATCGGCCGCACCTTCACGGTCCGCAAGGTCTCCTTCGGTGTCGGCGTGGAGCGTACGTTCCCGTTGAACTCGCCGATCTTCGAGAAGGTCGAGGTCGTCACCCGCGGTGACGTCCGTCGCGCCAAGCTGTACTACCTGCGCGAGCTGCGCGGCAAGAAGGCGAAGATCAAGGAGCGCCGCGAGTCCTGAGCGGCTCCGCTCTTTTCGCGCACGGCTAGGCTCCCCCTCGTGACGCACGTCGACGCGCCGTTCCCCAAGAAGCCGAAGCGGGAACGACGGTCCATCCCGCTCTGGGCGGAGACGGTCGCCCTGTTGGTCATCGCACTGCTGCTGGCCATCTTCATCAAGCAGTTCTTCGTCCAGGCGTTCTACATCCCGTCCGGCTCGATGGAGCCCGGCCTGGTGCCCAACGACCGCATCCTGGTCGAGAAGTGGTCGTACTGGATGGGCTCGCCCAAGCGCGGCGACATCATCGTGTTCTCCGACCCCAACAACTGGCTCCAGGGCGAGGACGCGCAGCAGTCGAGCAACTTCGTCACCTCGACGCTCGGCGCGATCGGTCTGTACCCGTTGGGCGGTCACCTGGTGAAGCGCGTCATCGGCATCGCCGGGGACCATGTGGACTGCGACCCCAAGGTCGACGGCGGGCGGATGCGCATCAACGGCTACCCGATCGACGAGACGGCCTACCTCCCGCCCAAGCCGATGACCGCGCTGTCGCCGGCACCGAGCGGGCTGGACATGCCGAGCACCGCTCCCTGTGAGAACGCCTTCGCGGCGATCGTGCCCGCCGGTGACCTCTGGGTGATGGGTGACAACCGAGGCGACTCGAGCGACTCCCGGGCGCATCAGGGCGACGCCGATGGTCCCTTCGTCCCGGTCAAGGACGTCGTCGGCAAGGTCTTCGCCGTCATCTGGCCGGTCGGTCACATGAAGGTCGTCCACCGTCCGGGCCTCTTCGACAAGGTGCCCGCACCCGCATCCTCGACTCCCAGCCCCGCGCCGATCGGCTAGCGCCCCTGGCATGTCGACGCTTCCTCGTGGCTCCACGGTCCGGCGCGATGCCGGGATCTACGGCTACGAGCGCGCGTTGCGGCGTGCCGGGCTCGGTCCCATCGCCGGTGTCGACGAGGCCGGCCGCGGTGCCTGTGCCGGCCCCCTCGTCGCGGCGGCCGCGATCCTTCCGGAGGGGAAGGCCGGCATCATCCCCGGTCTCGCCGACTCCAAGCTGCTCACCCACAAGGCACGCGAGCGTTGCTACGACCAGGTCGTGCGCCGCGCCCTGGCATGGTCGGTGGTCGTCATCGAGTCGACCGAATGCGATGCGCTCGGGATGCATGTGGCCAATGTCGAGGCTCTGCGGCGCAGCGTCGCTCGGCTGGACCTCCCGCCCGCCTATGTCCTGACCGACGGGTTCCCGGTGGACGGCCTCGGGGTGCCAGGCCTGGCGATGTGGAAGGGCGACCGGGTGGCCGCCTGCATCGCCGCCGCATCAGTGCTCGCCAAGGTCACGCGCGACCGCATCATGATGGGGCTGCACGAGGAGTGGCCGGCGTACGACTTCGCGACCCACAAGGGCTACATCACGGCGGAACACACCGCTGCCCTCGAAGAGCATGGGCCGTGCCCGCAGCATCGGCTCCGGTTCGTGAATGTACGGCGAGCGGCCGGTCTGATCGATCCCGAGGTCATCACCCTCCAGCTCGAACTCGACATCGCAGGAGACAACCGATGAGTGCTGAGGATCTCGAGAAGTACGAGACCGAGATGGAGCTCACGCTGTACCGCGAGTATCGCGATGTCGTGGGTATCTTCAAGTACGTCGTCGAGACCGATCGACGCTTCTACCTGTGCAACCAGGTGGACGTGAAGGCTCGGACGGAGTCCGGCGACGTGTTCTTCGAGGTCTCGATGAGCGATGCGTGGGTGTGGGACATGTATCGGCCTGCGCGGTTCGCCAAGAACGTGAAGGTGCTGACCTTCAAGGACGTCAATGTCGAGGAGCTGGCTCCGCAGGAGATCGAGCCGCCCAAGGGCTAATTTCCCGATTCCCCCACGCACCGGCCGCTTCGGCTCTAATGTCGATCGCGGAGGGGGTGCCGGCCGGGTCAGTGGCCGTACCCGAGGGAGCTAGAGCGGGAGATCTCCGATGTCGAAACGTCGTCGGAACGAGTCAGGCGCCGCGGCTGTGGAGACAGCGCTGTGCCTCGTGTTCATCGTGCTACCGATCGTCTTCGCGATCGTGAGCTACGCCTACATGTTCAGCTTCCGCCAAGCCCTCTCGCAGTCCGCCGACGAAGGCGCGCGCGCCGCGGTGGGTGCCTCGATGACCGGCTGTCCCGCGGTCGGCACCGCCACCACCAGCTTCTCGACCTTCAGCTCCTCCAACTGCGCCGCGGAGTACTACGCCTCGCAGGCCGTCGCCAGTAATCTCTCGCAGTACAACATGAGCTGCGGCACCAACTACCTCACCTGCACCATCACGTTGAGCTCGTGCAACTCCGGCGCCAACACCTGCATCAGCGTTCAGGTCGGCTACCCGTACCGGTCGCACAGTCTGTTGCCCACGATTCCGGGCTTCGGGTTCGTGCTGCCGCCCAACATGGCGTTCACCTCCAGCGTGACGGTGAGCTAATGCGGTGGCGCCGCCATCGGACTGAGGCGGGCGCGATGGCCGTCGTCATCGCTCTGCTGACGTGCTTCGTGGTGATCCCCTTGGGAGCCCTGGCGGTCGATATCGGCATGCAGCGGGTGGCCCGGAGCGACATGCAGTCGGTCGCGGATGTGGTGGCCCTGGACATGGCGCGCCTCATGCAGACGGGTGGCACCCCGACGACGGCCCTGGCGACGGCGAGCGCCGCCCGCACGGCAGGATCCGTCGGCTCCACGCCGACGGTGGCCGTCTACCTCGGGTACATCGCGCCCACCGCGACCTTCGTCTCCAATCAGGCGCTGGGCTGCGGTGGTTCGGGATCGGCCTACAACAGCTATTTCCAGCCGGTCTCCGCAGGCACGGCCAACGCGGTGCTCGTGACCGCGACGACCGGGGTCCATTTCTCGATCCACGGCGGATCGGGTGGCGCCTGCCGCTCGTCGATCGCGCAGGCGGGGTCGGGC
>JBQCJL010000265.1:0-2987 GCA_051952795.1 Marmoricola sp. | reverse complement strand
AGAGGAAGCCGAACCCCTTCTCCGCGTCGTACCACTTGACCTTTCCGGTGGGCACGTCCGTGACCCTTTCTGCTCTGCGACCGCTTCGATACCGCGCGGACGTCATCACGCTCGCACGGCAGTGGCCCAGCCTAGGCGGCAGGGCCAACCAGCGCGACCGGGTTCCAGTTGATGGCGCCGGTCAGGCAGCCATCCGCCGGCGCACGACGCCGTCGAGGACGCCGAGCGGCAGAGCTCCGCTGTCGAGCACCGCCGAGTGAAACGCCTTGATAGCGAACCCGGGTTGAGCCTGCGCCTCGCGACGCATCCGCTGGATCTCCAGCCGGCCGATCATGTAGGAGCAGGCCTGCCCCGGCGTCACGATGTAGCGATCCACCTCGGGACGACAGATGCCCTCGGTCATCGGCGAGTTCTGCACCATGAAGTCGACCGCCTGCTGGCGTGACCAGCCCATGGCGTGCAGCCCCGTGTCGACCACGAGGCGCGCGGCCCGCAGCGAATCGGCCGACAGCATGCCCAGACGCTGCACGTCGCTGGAGTAGAGACCCATCTCGTCGGCGAGACGCTCGGAATAGAGGCCCCAGCCCTCCGCGTAGGCCGCGTTCTCGCTGAACTTGCGGATCGCCGGGATGCGGTCCGGCAGCTCCGAGGCGATCGCGAGCTGCAGGTGGTGCCCGGGGATGCCCTCGTGGAAGGCCATCGACTCCAACTCGAAGACACCCCACGACTGCGGGTCGTCCACGTTCACGAAGAAGGTGCCGCCGCGACTGCCGTCGGCTGCCGGTGGGTAGTAGAAGGCCTTCGGACCGGTCGTCACGCCCTCGACGGCACAGGGCGCATGCGGAAGCGTCTCGAACCAGTCGGGCATGGCCTCCCAAGCGCGCGCCATCGCGACGCGGGACTGCTCGACGAGTTCCTCGCCGCGCTGGAAGTGCAGGGCCGGATCCGTGCGCATCGCCGTGAAGATGCCGGTCAGGTCATCGGTTCCCACGACCGCGGGGCCCATCGCCCGGTACTCGTCCGCGAGCGCCTCGATCTGCGCCAGCCCGATGTCGTGGATCTCCTGAGCGGTCTTGGTGGTGGTCGTATAGAAGCGCAGCGCACGGTTGTACGCGTCCTCGCCGTCCGGCAGCCAGCACAGGCCCGCCTTGTCGTCGGGACGCGCGATCGGGGCCACGTCGTCCCGCAACGCGTCCCGGTATGCGGTGAGTCCGGCCTTCACATCCGTGGCGAGGATCTCCGCGAAGCGGTCTCGCCAGGCCGCCGCATCGATATCCGCGGGCAGGTGCACCGCCGAGAGCCAAGGGTGCGGATCCGTACCGACGAGAGCATCGAGCTGGGCGACCGTGGACCGCAAGGCGAACTCCGGCGACACCCGGCCCGAGGACACGCCCTCGCGCTGGCGCTCCGCGAGCTCGGCGAGATTCCGGCCGATGCCCCGAGCCTTGTCGAGCATCGCCTCGGCGACCGACGCGTCGGGCACCCCGAGGATGCCCAGGACGATCGGCACCGCGGCCTGGATGCCGTGGATCGGGTCGGCGGCGTGCTCCTTGAACCGCGCCTCGAGCATGTCGGCACGGGCGGCACTCTCGTAGAGGAGCACCTCGCGCGTGACCTTGCCGTCGTCGGTGAGGCTCTGCGGGTCGACCGCCGCCGCTCGAGTAGCGAAGTCGCGCATGATGGCGATCTCGCGGTCCTCGCTGGCCCGGTCCGCATGCTCGAACGAGCCGACGTTCGTCAAGTCGACCAGAGCATGGGCCCAGGTCGGGTCGATGGCCATGCGCGCGGCCCAGAAGTCGGCGGCGAGCTGATCGATGGTCTCCATGGACTCCGAACCTACTGGCCCAGCCCGAGCTTCTCGGTGGTCACCTCGCGCATCTCGACCTTGCGGATCTTGCCGGTGACCGTCATCGGGAACTCGTCGACGATGAGGACGTAGCGCGGGATCTTGTAGTGGGCGAGCTTGCCGGTGGCGAACGCGCGCACCGCGTCGGCATCGAGCGGATCGGCTCCCGCCCGCATCTTGATCCAGGCGGCGAGCTCCTCGCCGTAGCGCTCGTCGGGCACGCCGATGACCTGGACGTCCTCGATGTCGGGATGGGCGTAGAGGAACTCCTCGATCTCCCGGGGATAGATGTTCTCACCGCCCCGGATGACCATGTCCTTGATGCGGCCCACGATGTTGCAGTAGCCGTCCTCCCGCATGACGGCGAGGTCGCCGGTGTGCATCCACCCGTCGGCGTCGATCGCCTCGGCCGTCTTCTCGGGGTCCTCCCAGTAGCCGAGCATCACGGAGTAGCCGCGCGGGCAGAACTCGCCCGGCTCGCCGCGCTCGACGAGAGCGCCGGTGGCCGGATCGACGATCTTGATCTCGACGTGCGGCGCCGCCCGCCCGATGCTGGCCGTCCGGCGCTCGAGGTCGTCGTCGGACCGCGTCTGGCAGGAGACCGGCGAGGTCTCGGTCATGCCGTACGCGATCGAGACCTCGGTCATCCCCATGTCGTCGATGCAGCGCCGCATCACCTCCACGGGACAGATCGAGCCAGCCATGATCCCGGTGCGCAGCGAGCTCAGGTCCGCGTCGGGGAAGGACGGATCGTTCTGCATGGCGATGAACATCGTCGGCACGCCGTAGACGGCCGTGGCGCGCTCGTCGCCGATCGCCTTCAGGGTGACGGCCGGATCGAAGCCGGGCGCCGGGATGATCATGGTCGCGCCGTGGCTGGTGCAGCCGAGGTTCGCCATCACCATGCCGAAGCAGTGGTAGAAGGGCACCGGGATCACCAGCCGATCCCGGTCGGTGAAACTGATCAGCTCGGTGACGAAGTAGCCGTTGTTGAGGATGTTGCGGTGGCTGAGGGTGGCGCCCTTGGGCCGGCCGGTGGTTCCCGAGGTGTACTGGATGTTGATCGGATCCGTCGGGTCGAGCTCCGCCAGCCGCGCGGCCACCGCCGCATGCTCGACGCCGTCGCCCTCGGCGAGGAGTT
>JBQCJL010000264.1:0-5909 GCA_051952795.1 Marmoricola sp. | reverse complement strand
TCCGGCAGCCTTGGCGGCGGCAGCGGCACTCGGCGAGCGCAGCAGATCGCGCAGGCCGAGGCTGGAGGCGTCGGTGTTGTGCGCGAATCCGGTGATCACCGGACCCTTGCTCTTCACGGTGTCGTAGGCCGGCACGTCGGTGGCGCAGACGATCATGGCGGCCGCGCCGTCGGTCACGGGAGCGCAGTCCCAGCGGCGCAGTGGATCCGCGAACATCGGCTGGGCGAGCACGTCGTCGGTGCTCGTCTCCGCGCCGCGGACGGCGTTCTCGTTCGAGGCACCCGAGGTGCGCGAGCGCGCCGCGACCTCCGCCAGCTCCTTCTCGGTCCAGGCGCCTTGGTCGAGGCCCAGGCGTGCCTGGAGGGCGGCGATCGAGACCGTGTCCGGCCACAGCGGCGTGACGGTGTACGGGTCGAGCTGCAGGGCCAGGGTACGGCGCACCGGACTCGCCGAGGACTTGCCGAAGCCGTAGACGAGCGCGCTGTCGGCCTCGCCGGTCTGGATCTTCAGCCACGCCTCGTAGAGCGCCCAGGCAGCGTCCATCTCCACGTGCGACTCGTTGATGGGCGGGACCGCCCCGAGCGCGTCGATCGCGGTCACGAAGCTGAACGAGCGGCCCGCCAGGTAGTCGCTCGAGCCCGAGCACCAGAACCCGATGTCGCTCTTGGTCCAGCCGGTCTGCTCCCACAGCTCACCGAGCATGGGGACGAGCAGCTCGACACAGTTGGGGGATCCGACGAACTCGCGCATGGTGCGCTGGGTGAAGCCGACGACGGCTACTTGTCGCATGATGATCCTTAGAGGTGGTTCTTGTAGGTGTCGAAGTCCGCGTCGGGCTCGCCGGTCGGCTCGAAGTGGCTGATGTTCTCCAGGGAGAACGTGCGCTCCTGCTCGGGCTTCCAGACGGCTTTGACGCGCATCCCCATCCGGACGCTGCTGGCGTCCGTGCCCAGGATGAGGTGGAGGAACGCGATGTCGGCACCGTCGAGCAGCACGTAGGCCGACACGTACGGCGGCTTGATCTTCTGGCCGAGGAACGGCACGTTCACGATGCAGAACGTGGTCACGATGCCGGTGTCGGGCAGCTCCTGCGGCCGGTTGGTGGGCACTGCGCAGGTCGGGCATGCGCCGCGCGGCGGCACGTAGACCTTGGTGCAGACCGGGCAGGCCTGCGCGAGGATCCGCCCCTCCTTCAGGCCGCGCCCGAAGGCGGACTCCTCGGGTGAGGCGACGTAGTCGTAGTCGAGCACGACCGGGGTGGTCGTTCCCGTGACGTCGCCGGTCGAGTGCCGGACCGATTCCGGGGTCTCGGCACCTTCGGGCACGAAGTGGGCGATGTCGGTGATCGACCCGACGCGCTCGGCAGCCCACGCGACCTGCACGCGCATGCCGGTGCTCATCGCGTCCGGTCCCTCGACGGCAACAGCGTGCAGCAGGGGAGTGTCGGCTCCGTCGAGCCGGATCAGGGCCCAGGCGAAGGGCCGATCGAGCGGCTGCATGTTCACCGGCTCGCTGACCCAGGACCAGGTGAGCACCTCGCCCGCGCTGCCGACCTCACGGAACTCGGAGGTCGCCGCGTGGGTGATCGGGTCGAACTCGGGCGGGGGAACCGCCACCCGACCGTCGGACAGAACGCCGCCGATGACCTGGCCGTTCGCGAGCCCGGTCATGAAGGTCGACAGCACCGGACCGAGCGATCGGGTGTAGGGGAACTCGACATGCATCTCTGCGTGCAAGGAGGCGGTTGCGGTCATGAGCCAAAACTAGAACACGTTCTATTCATCCGCAACATCATCTGGCAGGGTGTGCCCTATGAAACTTGGACTTCAGCTCGGGTACTGGGGTGCACAGCCGCCGACCAATGCCGGCGACCTGGTGGTCGCGGCGGAGAACGCCGGCTTCGACGCCGTCTTCACCGCCGAGGCCTGGGGATCCGACGCCTTCACGCCCCTGGCCTGGTGGGGGCGGGACACCTCACGGGTGCGACTCGGCACGTCCATCGTCCAGATGTCCGGCCGTACTCCGACGAGCATCGCCATGCATGTCCTGACCCTCGACCATCTCAGTGGCGGCCGGGTCATCCTGGGCATGGGTGTCTCCGGGCCGCAGGTGGTCGAGGGCTGGTACGGCGTCCCCTTCTCCAAGCCGCTGGCGCGGACGCGCGAGGTCGTCGAGATCGTGCGCAAGGTGCTCGCGCGCGAAGGAGCGGTCACCAACGATGGTCCGCACCACCCGTTGCCGTACCACGGGCCGGGAGCCGTCGGCCTCGGCAAGCCGCTCAAGCCGATCGTCCACCCGTTGCGCGCCGACGTGCCGATCTGGCTCGGCGCGGAGGGACCCAAGAACGTCGCGCAGACCGCGGAGATCGCCGACGGCTGGATCCCGATCTTCTACACCCCGAAGTCCGCCGGCATGTATCAGGACTGGTTGGACGAGGGCTTCGCGCGTCCCGGCGCCCGGCGGTCACGCGCGGACTTCGAGATCGCGGCGACGTGCCACCTGCAGATCACGAGCTCCGAGGACGAGCGGCGCGGTGTCATCGAGGCCATGAAGCCGTTCGCGGCGCTGTACATGGGCGGCATGGGCGCCAAGGAGCAGAACTTCCACAAGACGGTCTTCGAGCGGATGGGCTACGGGGCGATCACCGACCAGGTCCAGGAGCTGTTCCTCGCGGGCGATCGCGATTCCGCGACCGCGCTGATTCCCGACGAGCTCGTCGAGGACCTGCACATCATCGGGGACGCCGGCTACGTCAAGGAGCGCGTGGCCGAGTGGGAGTCGACCGGCGTCACCACGCTGCTGCTCAGCTGTCGGTCGCCTGAGGAGATCAACCAGGTGGCCGAGCTCCTCGCCTGAGCCGTAGCCGGCCTCGCCGGGCTCTCGTTGGAGGGCCATGGGTACCTTCCGGGGACGATGCGGCTCTGGCCTCTCCGCGGTCGTCTCGGCGCTCGCGCTGGCGGCCGGCACGGTGATGATTCCGGCGTCCGCCGACGCGCCCCCGGCCCCCGCCATGGCGGTCAACCCCGCGGTGATCGATCCGCTCATCACGCTCCTCGCGCCGCTTCCGACCCCGTACCGGCCGTACCGGGGCACGATCTGCCCCGGCGGCGAGAATCTGTGCATCGATGCCGTGATCGCACAGATGCAGACACGCCTCGAACCGCTGGCCTCCTCCTGTAGCGACAAGGCGGTCTTCGCGCTCGCCTACCTGCGCGTCACCGAGAACGTCCGGGACGCCAACCGCGGGGGGTGGTTCAAGGATCCGCGCTGGCTGAATCGGCTCGACGCCGTCTTCGCTCATGCGTATTTCGTGACGATGGACCGGTTCGCCCGAGGCGCGTCCGTGGCACCGGCATGGCAGGCGGCGCTCGACGACACCTCGAAGCAGAAGCTCACCGCGCTCGGAGACTTTCTGATCAACATGAACGCCCACATCAACAATGACTTCCCGCGTGCACTCGTGCAGGTGGGGTTGACGGCCCCGGACGGCACGTCACACAAGGTCGATCACAACGCGTACAACGATCGGCTCGACAGCCTGTACGGCCCGGTCTTCCAGGAGGAGGCACGGCGCTTCGACCCCGCCTTCAACGACTACGCGTTAGGTGGAGCGGCGGGCACAGCCGCCGGCCTCATCATGCGCGGGTGGCGCGAGATGGTCTGGCGCAACGCGGAGGCGCTGGCGAACGCCCGGACCCCTCAGGAGACGGCCCTCGTCAACGCGTGGATCGACCACTATGCGCTGGCTCAGGCTCGGCTGATCGAGGCGATCCCGATGTTCCAGGCCACCCCGACGTCGAATGCCGCGCGGAACGCGTGGTGCGTCCAGCACCACGGCTGACCTATTTCTTCTTCGGCGGTAGTGAGCGTGCGTACGCGACGCCGCGCTGGACCCATGCTTCCAGGGAGTCCTCCAGCTCGGACCCGGTGACGCGTAGCCAGCCGGGCATCAGCCGTCCGCGCATCTCGATCGGCTCGACCTCGGCGGAGAGAAGGGACTCGGACGACTCGGGGTCGACGCGGACCATCGCGCCGCCGTTGCCCGAGGCGGCGATCGCCATGTTGCCTCCTGCGAGGAAGGCGAGGCCGCCGAACATCTTCATCTCGCTGATATCGGCGGCGCTGCCGATGATGAGGCGGATCCGATCTGCAAGCTCGGTGTCGTAGGCCATGGGACGAGTCTGGCCGAGGCGCGCCCGATTGCCCAGAACTAGAACGCGTTCTAGTGTGGGACGCATGGCTTCCGCAGAGACGTTGCGCACCGGTACCCACAACGGCCACCTCATGGTGGCGGCCCTCAAGAGGCACGCGAATCGCCCGATCGTCGAGCTGGGGTCGGTGACCCTGACCGGCAAGGAGACGGCGGAGCGGATCTCGCAGTACATCCAGGCCTATGAGTCGCTGGGGGCGGGCAGCGGCACGGCGGGTGCTCTGCTGGCACTGAATCGGCCGGAGGTGCTATTCATCATCGGCGCGGGCCAGACCCAGGGCTTCCAGCGGACGTCGCTGCACCCGCTGGGGTCCGCGGAGGATCACGCCTACGTCATCAACGACGCCGGGATCACCACCCTCACGGTCGACCCGTACTTCGCCGCGCGTGCGGTCGAGCTCCTCGAGCGGTGTCCCGGGCTCACCAAGGTACTCACGATCGGCCCGGTTCCGCCGGAGCTCGCCGAGGTGGGCGTCGACCTGACCGAGGTCGCCGCCGGGTTCTCGCCGCAGCCGCTGACAGCCGCACTGCTGCCGGAGGACCACATCACGTCGATCACCTACACCGGCGGGACCACCGGCAAGCCAAAGGGCGTCATCGGGACCGCCCGCGCGTTCGCGACGATGACGCAGATCCAGCTCGCCGAGTGGGAGTGGCCGAGCGAGCCCCGATTCCTGATGTGCACGCCGCTGTCCCATGCCGGGGCGGCCTTCTTCGTCCCGGTGGTGATCAAGGGCGGCACGCTGTTCGTGTCGGCCCGGTTCGACCCCGCCGAGGTCCTCGCGACCATCGAGGAGAAGCGGATCAACTCGCTGATGGTCGTTCCGACCATGCTCTATGCACTGATGGATCATCCGGACTCCCGGACGCGGGACCTGTCCTCCTTGGAGACCGTCTACTACGGAGCCTCCGCGATCAATCCGGTGCGACTCAAGGAGGCGATCGAGCGCTTCGGACCGATCTTCGCCCAGTACTACGGACAGTCCGAGGCGCCGATGGCGATCACCTACTTCGCCAAGACCGAGCACGTCGATGCCGATGGCAAGCCGATCGAGTCTCGCCTGACCTCCTGCGGGCGGCCCTCTGCCTTCATTCGCGCTGCCCTGCTCGGCGAGGACGGCCAGCCGGTCGCCCAAGGCGAGCCGGGCGAGATCTGCGTGGCGGGCTCGCTGCTCTCGGGCGGCTACTGGAAGCTTCCGGATGCCACCGCGGAGACGTACCGCGCCGACGGCTGGATGCACACCGGCGACGTCGCCCGGGAGGACGAGGACGGGTTCTGGTACATCGTCGATCGCACCAAGGACATGATCGTGACCGGCGGGTTCAACGTCTTCCCCCGCGAGGTCGAGGACGTCATCGCCGAGCACCCGGCGGTCGCCCAGGTGGGCGTGATCGGGACGCCGCACGAGAAGTTCGGCGAGGCCGTGACCGCGGTGGTCGTCATGCGTGAGGGACACGTCCTCACCGACGAGATCGTCGCCGAGATCCAGGCCTCGGTGAAGGAGCGCAAGGGCTCGGTCCAGGCGCCCAAGGACGTCATCGCGGTGGACGCGCTGCCGCTGACGGGCCTGGGCAAGCCCGACAAGAAGGCGCTGCGGGCTCGCTTCTGGGAGGGTGCGAGCCGCTCCGTCGGCTAACCCCGCCGAGCTTGCACTTGTTGACGCCGACCTTGAACTTGTTGAAGTTTAACTTTAGCGAG
>JBQCJL010000263.1:0-2564 GCA_051952795.1 Marmoricola sp. | reverse complement strand
GTCGCTTCCAGACCGTCGCGGATCAGACTCTCGACCGCGTCGGCAGCGGCGTCGATCTGGAACGGCAGTTCCTTGCGTTCCGTGCTCGAGTAGTTCGAGAGCACGAAGTCCGAGGGATCCTGGCGGCCGGGCGGGCGGCCGATGCCGGCCCGCACGCGGAAGAAGTCGCCCGAGCCGAGCGAAGACCGCATCGACTTCAGGCCATTGTGGCCGTTGTCGCCGCCGCCCAGCTTGATTCGCAGAGTGCCGAACGCGATGTCGAGCTCGTCATGGATGGCGATGATGTGGTCGGGCTCGACCTTGTAGAACTTCGCCAACGAGGAGACCGGCCCACCGGTCTCGTTCATGTAGGTGTGCGACCGGACCAGCACGACCTTGGGGCCGCCCATGCCCAACCGGCCCTCGACGACATCGCTGCGGCCGTTCTTATGACGACGAAAGCCGGCACCCAGACGTCGAGCCAGCTCGTCAGCGACGAGGTAGCCGATGTTGTGCCGGGTGCCGGCGTACTTCGGTCCAGGATTCCCGAGACCGACGACGAGCCAGGGGCTCTGAGCGTCGTCGGTCATCGGGGCTCCTTTGCTGGAACGGGTGAGGATCACTCCTCGGAAGCTGAGTCCTCCGCGGACTCGTCAGCAGCGGCCTCGTCGCCGGCCTCGGCGTCAGTAGCAGCCTCGTCGCCCTCGCCCTCGGCGGGCTCCTCCTCGATGACCACGGCGACGGTCACGTTGACCACCAGCAGCTCCGGGTCGCTGAGCAGCGTCGAGCCCTTGGGGAGCTCGAGCGCCTCGGCGTGGATCTGGGTGCCGGCCTCGGCGCCCTCGACGGAGACCTCGATCGCCTCGGGGATGTGCGTGGCCTCGGCCTCGAGGGAGATGCTCGCGTTCTCGAGAACGACCAGGGTCTCGGCCGCGGCGTCGCCGACCACGTGAACGGGAACGTCGACGGTGACCTTCTCGCCCTTCTTCACCGCGACGAAGTCGACGTGCTCGATGAATCCCTTGATCGGGTCGGCCTGGACCTGCTTGGTCAGCGCGAGCTGCACCTTGCCGTCGATGTCGATGTTGAGGACCGCGTTGGCGCCACCGTGCTTGATCGCCATCAGGGTGTCGTGGCCCGGCAGGGTGACGTGGATGGGGTCGTTGCCGTGTCCGTAGATGACGGCGGGGATCTTGTCGGCGCGGCGGATGCGGCGGGCGGCACCCTTGCCGAACTCGGTGCGGCGCTCGGCCTGGATCAGCTCTTCAGACATGGTGCTTTCCCTCGCTACTTCGATGTTCTGTATGGCTCAACAGGTGTGGTTACTGGCCGGGAGACGACACATGCACCGCGTGACTGGGCAGCGCGGTGCATGGAGATCTGCATACCGGCCACGTCGATCACGGAGCTGCGCGCTCCCTCGCCAGGGCAACCCGAAAATCTTAACGGCGGCTTGTGAATAAGGCGAATCGAGCGCTAGATGCGCAAGGTCGGCGTCAACAAGTGCAAGGTCGGCGTCAATAGGTGCAAGGTCGGCGTCAGGCGTGGCCGTCGAACATGCTGGTGACGGAGCCGTCCTCGAAGACCTCGCGGATGGCGCGGGAGAGGATCGGGGCGATCGAGAGGATCGTCAGCTTGTCGAACTGCTTCTCGGGCGGGATCGGGAGCGTGTCGGTGACGACGACCTCCACGGCCGGCGAGTTCTTCAGGCGGTCCACGGCCGGGTCGGACAGGATCGCGTGGGTGGCGGCGATGACGACGCCGGCCGCGCCCGCGTCGACGCAGGCCTCCGCGGCCTTCGCGATCGTGCCACCGGTGTCGATCATGTCGTCGGTGAGCACGCAGATCTTGCCGGAGACGTCACCGACGACGCGGTTGGCGACCACCTCGTTGGCGATGTCGATGCGCCGGGTCTTGTGGATGAAGGCGAGCGGGACGCCGCCGAGACGAGCCGACCACCGCTCGGCGACCTTGATCCGACCGGCGTCCGGGGAGACCAGCGCGTTGTCGTGGTCGCCGTACTTGGACTTCACGTAGTCGGCCAGCAGCGGCAGCGCCATCAGGTGGTCGACCGGCCCGTCGAAGAAGCCCTGGATCTGATCGGCGTGCAGATCCACCGCGATGAGTCGGTCGGCGCCCGCGGTCTTGAACAGGTCGGCCACCAAGCGCGCCGAGATCGGCTCCCGGCCGCGGTGCTTCTTGTCCTGGCGGCCGTAGCCGTAGAACGGGAGCACCACCGTGATCCGCTTGGCGGACGCACGCTTCAGCGCGTCGACCATGATCAGGTGCTCCATGATCCATTCGTTGATGGGTGCGGTGTGGCTCTGGATCACGAACGCGTCCGACCCACGCACCGACTCCTCGAACCGGACGTAGAGCTCACCGTTGGCGAACGCGTAGGACGAGGACGGCACCAGCGCGACACCCAGCTCGGCTGCCACGTGTTCGGCGAGCTCGGGGTGCGCCCGGCCCGTGAAGACCATCAGATTCTTCTCAGTGGTCTTCTTGATTCCGCTCAAGGTGCTGCTCCTGTAGATCGCCGCCAGGCTCGACGCCCCGATTCTCGCATGGGAAGTCAGCGCGCA
>JBQCJL010000262.1:0-2610 GCA_051952795.1 Marmoricola sp. | reverse complement strand
CGTCGTCTCCGACGCCGGCGATCTGTCCCTCGGAGGCCATGAGCCCGACGAGCACGAACCTCGGGTCGGCTGCCACCGCCCGCGCCAGGGCGGCGGCCTCGTCCGGAGCATGCACGGGCGACCGGCGAGCCCCTAGGTGGATGCGCCCACCTGCGAGGCGCAGCGATGCGTCGAAATCCAGGCACACGCGGATCGGAGCGGCGTTGGACGGAAGGTGGCTCGCGATGAAGCGGAGGTGGTCGGTGCTGTCGACCATGACGGTCACGCGCTGGGTGAGCACGTCATCGGCGGCGAGGCGCAGCAGGGCGTCCGCGTCCACCGACGGGTATCCGACCACGATGTCCTCGGCGATGGGGTGATCGCCACTCGCCAACCACAGCGCCTCGGACAGCGTGTAGGCGAGCACGCCGCGGTACCCGGGCATCGCGAGTACCTCGCGCATGATCTGGCGTGAGCGCACCGACTTGCTGGCGACCCTGATGGGCTTGCCGCCAGCGCGTCGCGTGAGGTCGGCTGCGTTGCGCAGCAGGGCGTCATGGTCGATGACGCCGAACGGCGGCGAGAGATGTGCCGTCGCATGGTTGAGCGCCTCGAGACGACGAATGTTGATGCGACGGCGCTGGCTCACGGAATTCGAGCATTCCCGCTCGCCCGTTCATTGGTCAAACCGCAGCGGTCGCGCTCGCCGGTTGTGCACAGCGGCCGTGTGCCGTGGCGGGAGGCATCGGCAAGGGCGACTATCGTGCTGGGGTGCCGACCGCTGTGACTCCCTCCTCCGATCGCGATGAGGTCGACGTCGACGGCTTGCTGGACAAGGCGGTCTCGACCTTCGGGGGGACCCGTCGCGAGGGGCAGCACCAGATGGCTGCGGCGGTCGCCCACGCGATGGAGAAGGGTCGCCATCTGCTCGTCCAGGCCGGGACGGGTACGGGCAAGTCGCTCGGATACCTGGTGCCCGCGTTGGCTCACGCCGCGCAGGGGGAGTCCCGCGTGGTCGTCGCGACGGCCACGCTGGCGCTGCAACATCAGCTGGTCGAGCGCGATCTGCCGGCGCTCGCAGCGGCGATCACGGACTCTTTCGACCGACCTCCGACCTTCGCCGTGGTGAAGGGGCGGGCGAACTACGGCTGCCTCCACCGGGTCCGCGAGGGCGTCCCCGACGACCAGGGTGTGCTCGTCGAGGTCGCTGATACGGGCTCGATCGGCAAGGAGGTCATCGCACTCCGCGAGTGGCTGGAGGACGAGGCAGCCAGTGGGGGCACCGGCGAGAAGGACGGCGCTCCTCGGCACACGGATCGCGCCTGGCGACAGGTCAGCGTCAGCCGTCGGGAGTGTCTCGGCGCGACCAAGTGCGCCTTCGGCGACGTCTGCTTCGCCGAGCAGGCCAAGGAGCGCGCCAACGAGGCAGCCGTCATCGTCACCAACCATTCCCTCCTCGCGATCGACGCCATCGAGGGCATCCCCGTGCTGCCGGAGTACGACGTCGTCGTCATCGACGAGGCGCATGACCTGGTCAACCGGGTGACCCAGGCGGCGACGGACGAACTATCGCCGGGCGACGTGTCCCGAGCCGCCCGGCGTACCCAGCGCCACGTGGACGGTGTGCAGGCGGACGATCTGGCCGAGGCGGGCGAGGAGCTCGACGCCGCGCTGCTCGAGGTCGAGGTGGGTCGCTTCGAAGAGCTGCCGCCACGGCTCGCCGAGGCGCTGGCGACTGTGCGTGACTCGGCGCGGGCGTTGGTCTCATCGCTGCCCAACCCGGGGTCCAGCGATGATGCCGCGTTGACGCAGGCCAAGGCCGCGGTCCAGGACGTCTTCGACGTCGCCGCCCGGATGGCGGCTGGGAGCACCGCGGACGTGTTGTGGGCGAGCGAGCGCGACGGCCTTCGCGGGAGCCGCTACCTCAGCGTCGCGCCGCTCGACGTGGCCGGTCCGTTGCGCGAGCGCTTGCTGGCGGAGAAGACGGCGATCTTCACGTCCGCGACGCTGAAGCTCGGCGGCGACTTCACGGCCGTGGCGGGCTCCTTCGGCCTCGCGAGAGACGGCTCCGGATGGGATGGCCTCGACGTCGGCTCGCCGTTCGACTATGCGAAGCAGGGCATCCTCTATCTGGCGCGCGGGCTCCCGGCTCCCACGCGTGACGGCTTCTCGCCGCAGGCGCTCGACGAGATCGTCGACCTCGTGGACGCGGCGAATGGTCGTACGCTCGGCCTCTTCTCGAGCCGCCGCGCAGCCGAGGCTGCGGGTGAGGTGGTGCGTGAGCGCCTGCCCCATCTGACCACCCTGGTCCAGGGTGATGCGCAGCTCTCGGAGCTCACCCGGCAGTTCGTCGGCGATCCGCACACCACGCTGTTCGGCACGCTCGGGCTGTGGCAGGGGCTCGACGTCCCCGGTGACACCTGTCAGCTGGTGCTGATCGACCGGATCCCGTTCCCGAGGCCGGACGATCCGCTGCTGAGTGCGCGTCAACGGGCCGTCGAGAAGGCCGGAGGCAACGGTTTCATGGCGGTAGCCGCGTCCCATGCGGCGCTGCTGTTGGCCCAGGGTGCGGGGCGTCTCATCCGGACCACCGAGGACCGTGGTGTGGTCGCGATCCTCGACTCCCGGATC
>JBQCJL010000261.1:0-2863 GCA_051952795.1 Marmoricola sp. | reverse complement strand
AATGCGCTTCTCCTTCGCCGAGGGCATGACCCAGGCCAGCTACTACGCCCCGCTCGCCCAGGCCTGCGAGGCCGCGGGCTACACGTCGATGACCATCGCGGACAGCCTGATCTACCCGCAGGAGTCGGACTCGAAGTACCCCTACACCGATACGGGTGACCGCGAGTTCCTCGACGGCAAGGAGTTCATCGAGACGATGATCCTCTGCGCGCACCTGTTCGCCGTGACCTCGACCCTGAGACTTACGCCGTTCGTGCTGAAGCTGCCGATCCGTCCGCCGGTGCTCACCGCCAAGCAGGCGTCGTCGCTCGCCTTCCTGTCGAACAACCGACTGGGACTGGGTGTCGGGATCTCCCCGTGGCCCGAGGACTTCGAGGCGCTGGGGGTTCCGTGGGAGCGTCGCGGCAAGCGCATGGACGAGTGCATGGACATCCTCCGCGGGCTCACCTCCGGCGAGTTCTTCGAGTACCACGGCGAGTTCTACGACATCGCCGCGCTGAAGCAGTGCCCGGCACCCACCGAGAAGATTCCGCTGCTGGTGGGGGGTCATGCCGACGCGGCCCTGCGACGTGCCGTCCTCAAGGGCGACGGGTGGATGCACGCGGGCGGCGACGGCGAGGAGCTCGACCGGCTGCTCACCCGGATCGCCGAGATCCGCAAGGAGGAGGGCGACACCCGCGACGACTTCGAGATCCACGTGATCTCCTACGACGCGTACACGCCCGACGGCATCAAGCGGCTCGAGGACAAGGGCGTGACCGACTGCATCGTCGGCTTCCGGGTCCCCTACATCAAGGGCAACGACACCGAGCCGCTCGAGGACAAGATCGCGCACCTTCAGCGGTACGCCGAGACGGTCATCCATGCCTGAGGCCCCCGACATCTCCGACGGTCTGGCCGCGTTCCGCGAGGCCATCGCCGAGGCCGAGAGGCTCATCGCGAATCCCCCCTTCGCCGCGACCGAGGTCGAGATGGCCGAGGGCTGGGACTATCTGGCCGGCTCGATCCGCTCGGCGATCCAAGCGGCGTTCGACTACGACCTGGAGCACCCGATCCTGGTGAACCCCACGCACCAGTACTCCCGCCAGGGCCTGGACAACCCGGACGCCATCTATCTGCACGCCTACCTGACCGAGGGCGGCTCGTACCTGATCAGCGGCAAGCGCGGCACCACGACGGACCTGTCCTTCCAGATCATGGATGGGACCTACTCCTCCGACGGTGCCCCGAACACGCTGGCCGCCTTCGACGACCGCGAGCTCGACATCGCCGAGGACGGCACCTTCGAGTGGCGCTTCGGACCGGAGCTCGGGTTGAAGAAGGGCAGCAACCTGATCATCCGCGAGGTCAGCAACGATTGGTCCGAGGAGCGCGGAACCCTGCGCATCCAGCGACTCGACACCGCCGGCGTTCCGCGCAAGCCGGTCAGCACCGCGACCAGCGCCCGACGATTTGCCACCGCGGCCAAGATGCTCACCGGCCGCATCCAGACCTGGTTCGCCTTCCCGGAGTGGTTCACCTACAAGGAACCCGTCAACACCCTGACGGCTCCGAAGTCGACGCCCGGCGGACTCGCCTCGCAGTTCAGCTCGATCGGGCACTACGACCTCACCGACGACCAGGCGATGATCGTGACGGTTCCGGTCTGCGAGGCGGCCCCCTACCAAGCGATCCAGATCGGTTCGCGCTGGTACGCCTCGACCGACTACGAGCACCACCAGACGTCGCTCACCGGCGCCCAGTCGCAGGCCGACCCCGACGGCAAGTACCGCTACGTCATCTCCGAGAGGAATCCGGGCGTCGCCAACTGGCTCGAGCTCTGCGGACACCCCCAGGGGGTCACCATGCTGCGCTGGCAGCGGCTCGAGCGGGATCTCACCGCCGAGGACGGCCCGACCGTCGACGTCGTGGCGTTCGACGAGATCGCCCAGCACCTCCCGTACGACCAGTCCGTGACGCCAGCGGAATACGCCGCTCGCATCGAAGCCCGCCAAGTCGGCGTCGCTCGCCGCATGATCAGCTAGAAGGGACAACCCATCGTGACACTCCTTGAGAACAAGGTGATCGTGCTGTCGGGCGTAGGCCCAGGGCTCGGCCGCTCACTCGGCGAGGAGGCCGCCAAGCTCGGCGCCGACCTCGTGCTGGTGAGCCGGACCGAGAAGCGCCTCGAGAAGATGGCCGAGGTCGTCCGCGGTCTGGGGCGGCGCGCTCTCGTGGTGCCGACGGACATTACCGACGAAGACGCCCGCAGGCATCTCGTCGAGGCGACGCTCGCCGAGTTCGGTCGCGTGGACTGCCTGATCAACAACGCCTTCGGCATCCCGCCGATGGACCCGATCTCGACCCTGGACCTGCAGGGGCTGCGCGACGCCCAGGAGACCAACGTGTTCGCGCCGCTGCGACTGTCGGCCCTGTTCGCGGACGCGCTGGCGGCTTCCCAGGGGTCGATCATCAACATCAACTCGTGCGTGATCTACAGCAGCCAGCCGGAGTACTCCGGATACAAGCTGAGCAAGGGCACGCTCGCGCACCTGTCGTCCTCACTGGCCACGGAGCTCGGCCCGCGGGGTATCCGGGTGAACTCGGTGGCGCCGTCCTACATCTACGAGGACGTCAACAAGGCCTACTTCGACTACCTGGCCAGCGAGGCGGGTGTCACCCATGAGGACATCTACCAGGAGAAGGCCGCGCCGACGGACCTCAAGCGCCTGGCGACCCCGGACGAGGTCGCTCGCGGAACGCTCTTCCTGGCCAGCGATCTGGCCAGTGCGATCACCGGTCAGATCCTGAACATCGACTGCGGCGAGTTCCACGCCGGAGCGTGAGAGGTCTCGCTACACCGCCGGTCCGGCGGTGTAGCGAG
>JBQCJL010000260.1:0-2837 GCA_051952795.1 Marmoricola sp. | reverse complement strand
GAGGGGGGGCGTCCCAAGCGGCGCGAGGGCAACAGTGGGCTGCGGCAGCAGCCCGCACCGCCCGTCCGCACCCAGCAGTCGCAGGAGGAGACCCGCCAGGCAGTGCAGGCGCTTGCCGAGCAGCGCCACCAGGAAGAGGTCCGGGAGGAGCCCGTCGCGGCGCCCGTGGCTCAGGCGCCCGCGCCGGCACCGGCACAGCCGACCACGCCTCAGCCCGTGAGCGTCGGAGCGCCATCGCGCTCCTTCGACGACGACCTGGACGTGCCCGACTTCCTGAAGTAGGGAACACCGGCGACGAATGTTCGCTCGACGCATCAGCATCGGCCCCGTCGATCTGGCCTTCACGGACCGGATCGGCGGGGTCAGTGCTGCGCCCTTCGACGCATTGAACCTGGCCGTCGGCTCGGGCGACCCCGCCGTGCCGCAGAACATCGAGCGCGTCCGCCAAGCCTTCGGCCCGACCGATCGCTGGGTGCACCTGCGCCAGGTCCACGGCGCCCACGTCCACCTCGCCGACCTTGCCCAAAACGACGCCGACCTTGCACAAAACGACGCCGACCTTGCACAAAACGACGCCGACCTTGCACAAAACGACGCCGACCTTGCGCGTTATGAGGCCGATGGGGTCGTGACCCGAGACGCCGGACTGACGCTGTCCGTCCGCGCGGCCGACTGCGTTCCCGTGCTCCTCGCCGACCCTGACGCGGGTGTCATCGGCGCCGCCCATGCCGGACGCAAGGGCGTGGCCGCCGGCGTGGTCCTCGAGACCGTCCGAGCGATGCGAGCGCGAGGTGGCATGCACATTCAGGCATGGATCGGGCCCTACATCTGCGGCGCCTGCTACGAGGTGCCAGCCGAGATGCAGCAGGACGTCGTCGGGCAGGTGCCTGCGACCGCCTCGACCACGTCTTGGGGAACGCCGGCGCTGGATCTCGGCGCCGGCCTGCGGTCCCAACTCGAGGAGAGCGGCGTCGAGGTGCACGATCTCTCCCGCTGCACGCGTGAGTCCCTCGACCTCTACTCCTATCGGCGTGATGGCGCCTCGGCCGGCCGTCACGCCGGAATCATCCGGATCCGGCCATGACCGTCGATCCCTCAGTGCGGCGCGCGGAGCTCGCGGCGAATCTGGCGTCGGTCCGTGGTCGGATCGCCGACGCGGCCGAGGCCGCCGGGCGTGGCGCTGACGAGATCACCCTGGTAGCCGTCACCAAGTTCTTTCCCGCTGCCGATGTTCGGCACCTCGCCGACCTCGGAGTCACGGACGTGGGCGAGAACCGCCACCAGGAGGCCGAGGCCAAGGCGGCTGCGTGCGCCGACCTCACATCGCTGACCTGGCACTACATCGGGGGACTCCAGTCGAACAAGGCGACGGCGGTGGCCCGCTACGCCGACGTCGTCGAGTCGGTCGATCGCACCAAGGTGCTGCCGAACCTCGCGCGCGGCGCGGCTGAGCGCGGTCGCGATCTCGGTGTGATGGTGCAGGTCTCGCTGGACCCACCGGACCTCGCCGACTCGCGGCGCGCGGGCATCGCACCCGAAGGGGTGCTCGGGCTTGCCGACGCCGTGGCCGAGACCCCGCACCTGACCCTGCTCGGTCTCATGGCGGTAGCGCCGCTGGGGGAGAGGCCAACACCTGCCTTCGAACGCCTGGCGGAGATCGCGGCGCGTCTGCGCGTACAGCATCCGCGCGCCACGGCGCTCTCGGCCGGCATGAGCGGGGACCTGGAGGACGCGATTCGATTTGGCGCGACACACGTGCGCGTCGGGTCCGCAATCCTCGGGAACAGGCCTCTCAGCAAGTAGCCTCGAACCCAAAGGCGTGGCACGCCTCAGATCAACAGCTTCGGAGGAAGAACTCATGAGTGGCGCTATGCGAAAGATGGGCGTGTACCTCGGGCTGCTGGAGGACGTCGAGGGCGATTACGCCGATGACCGCGCTTACGACGCGTATGACGAGCCCGAGCACACCCATGCTCCGGCACCGGTCGCTCGGCCCGTCTCCAATCTGCACGAACGCCGGCGGACTCCCGCGGCACAGCCGACGACCGCAGCGATGCCGCTGTCGCGCATTGTCACTCTGCACCCGCGGACGTACAACGAGGCCCGTGTCATCGGCGAGAACTTCCGTGACGGCATCCCGGTGATCATGAACCTCACCGAGATGAGCGACTCCGACGCCAAGCGCCTGGTGGACTTCGCCGCCGGTCTGGTCTTCTCGGTCCACGGCTCCATCGACCGGGTCACGCAGCGCGTGTTCCTCCTCACCCCGCCCAACGTCAGCGTGGACGCTGAGGAGAAGGAGCGCGCGGTCGAGGGCGGATTCTTCAACCAGAGTTGAGCCACACCGCTAGCCTCGCGTCATGAGAAGCGCGGGTGCAGTGATCGATCTGATCCTGTATCTCTATCTCCTCTTACTCCTGGGCCGTCTTGTCGTCGAGTGGCTGCAGTACTTCGCTCGAGACTGGGTTCCGCGGGGTTTCGTACTCGTGCTCCTCGAGGGCGTGTTCTCCGCGACGGATCCCCCCATCAAGGCGGTGCGACGCATGCTCCCGCCGCTTCGACTGGGACCCGTGCTGCTCGACGTCGGTTTCCTTGTCGTCCTTCTTGCTGTCATCCTTCTCCGGGTCCTGAACCAATCTCTGCTCTACACATGAGGACTGGGGAAAGGGACTATTCTTCGGGGAACCGACTTCGCGTCGGTCACTGAAATTTTCCGTCAACCTACGAATGGGAGTGGCTATGCCGCTGACGCCTGAGGACGTGAGCAACAAGCGTTTTACGCCGGTTCGCCTGCGCGAGGGCTACGACATGGGGGAGGTCGACCAGTTCCTTGACGA
>JBQCJL010000259.1:0-4752 GCA_051952795.1 Marmoricola sp. | reverse complement strand
ATCGCGATCTCGAAGCCCTCACCCTCCGCACCGATGATCCGGTCGCCGGGGATGCGGACGTTGTCGAAGTAGACCTCCCGCGTGGGCGAGCCCTTGATGCCCAGCTTCTTCTCCTTCGCGCCGAAGGAGACACCCTCGTCGGACTTCTCCACCACGAACGCCGAGATGCCGCGCGAGCGCTTCTCCGGGTCGGTCATGGCCAGCACGGTGTAGTACTCCGAGACCCCGGCGTTGGTGATCCAGCGCTTCACGCCGTTGAGGACCCAGCCGTCGCCGTCGCGGACCGCGCGAGTCTTCTGGTTCGCCGCGTCCGAGCCTGCATCCGGCTCTGAGAGACAGTAGGAGAAGCCGCCCTCGCCGCGAGCGAGCGCACCCAGGTACTTCGCCTTGATCTCCTCATTGCCGCCGATCTGGACCGGAAGCGAGCCGAGCTTGTTGACCGCCGGGATCAGCGAGGACGACACGCATGCCCGCGCGACCTCCTCGATCACGATCACCGTGGCGAGGGCGTCCGCACCCGCGCCGCCGTACTGCTCGGGAACGTGCGGGGCGTGGAAGTCCGCGGACAGCAGAGCCGCCGCGGCCTCCTCCGGATAACGTGCCTCCTCGTCGACCTCGGCGGCGAAGGGAGCGATCTTCGCATCGCACAGCGCACGCACGGCTTCACGAATGGCCTGGTGCTCCTCGGGGAGTCCATACAGCGGGAAGTCAGTCATGGGCGGCAGTTTAGGCGCTCGGCGACACCCGAGGTTAATCACCGCAAACCGCGTCCGCGGGGGCAGTCTCGTCTACCCTTTCGCCAGTACTCAGGCGCCTCTCAGTGGAGGTTTGACTTCATACGAGAGAACAGGGTGGTGCGCCAGGTCATGCGGGAGAGCGGGGAATCCCAGGACTCCAGCCGACCGAGCCGCCGGACCGTCCTGAAGGGAACGGCCGTCGCCGCGGCAGCCGTCTCCAGTCTCGCCCTCGCGCCCGCCTCGGTCGAAGGAGCGCCCCGGCGGACCTTCGATCCGCACCAGCGCTTCCTGCACTTCGCGGGGATCGGCGACGGCCAGATCGTCGCGATCCAAGCCGATGGGGCGCTGCTGTGGTTCCGCAACGCGGCATGGGCCGACGCCGGCAGCGCCTGGGCGAACGACGGTCACGGACGGGTCATCGCGCACGGCTGGTCCGCCTATACGGCCGTGCTCGGCAGCGCCGACGGCTCCCTGTACGCGGTCCAGGGCGACGGCCGGATCTTCCACTACCGCTACCGCGTCTCCGACCTCGGCACCGGTGAGGGCCGATGGACCGACCCCACGCTCATCGATACCGGGTGGGACCGCTACGTGGAGGTGATCGGCTTCGGCGGCGACTTCTACGGTCGCCGCGCTGACGGGTCGCTGCATTGGTCGCACTATGACCAGGACGCGCGTCGGTGGACCTCGCGACATCAGCGCCTCTCCGGCTTCAGCTTCACGGGCTCCGCGCTGTACGCGGATGCCGACGGCGTGCTGTACGCCACCAGTGGCGCCCTGCTCTGGTATCGCCACGTGGAGGGGGAATGGCAGCCCGGCTCGGGCTCGCCGATCCACTTCTCGCTCGGCGACCTGTACGTCAACGGCCTCTACTTCACCGGCGACGGCGCCTTCTTCGGCGTCCTCCCCGACATGCCGGGGACGGCGCCGACCGCGAATCTGCTCGCCTTCCGCCTGACCAACTATCGCGACGCCGGGGAGTTCCCGGCCTGGGTGAACTGCGGAGCCGGAAACAAGGTCGCGGCGGGCTGGTCGGTGGAGCCGAATGCCGCCCTCCAGGGCTACCCGGTCAAGCCGAGCGTGATCGCCGGGGAGCCCGCTCGCATCGCCGTGTCCAGCACGTTCCCGACGTTCGGCTGGTCGGTCCTCAAGCTCGGCGGGGACGAGCCGGCGCCGATCGTGCCGGCCCAGAGCGGCACGGCCCGAGGCGGCCTCCAGCTGCTCCCCGGCGACGACTTCCTGGCGACCGGGTGCCGGTGGCGGCCCAGGGTCTCCGTCGACACCACCGGGTTCGCGTCGGGCTTGTACGCCGTCCGACTGCACGGACCACACGGCATGCGACGCGACGTGCCCTTCATCGTGAATCCCGGGCCACGCTCCCGAAAGGCCGACATCGCGTTCGTCGTGCCGTCCCTGACGCATCACGCGTACAACAACTGGGGCGGCCACAGCCAGTACTGCCGCGATCTCACCGGGCATCAACGGCGCCTCAACCTCGCGCGCCCCTCGCGCGAGAAGCCCACCGGACCGACGGGACGCCTCGAGGCGTCGCTCTACTCCGACATCATGCTGCTCCAGTGGCTCGCGAAGCAGGGCTATCGCGTCGACGTGTACGACGACGTCGACCTGCATCGCAATCCGGACCTCTTCGCCGGTTACCGGGTCGCCCTCCTCGCAAGTCACTGCGAATATTGGTCGCTGTCGATGCGCCAGGGCCTCTACGCCCACCTGCACAACGGCGGCAGCCTGGTGTACGCGGGCGGGAACGGCCTCTACGAGAAGGTCGACATCGACGCCGCGACGGGCCTCGTCACCTTCCGCGCCTCCGCCAAGGAAGCCGCACGCCTGAGCGCGGCGACGCGGTCGAAGGTCCCGCTCGGCGGTCGGGAGCCGATGTCCTCGCTCGGCTATCCGGGATCACAACTGCTCAGCGTGGTCTACAAGGGCGTGGTGAAGAACCACCAGCCCTTCAAGGTCATGGCCGATGCCAGTCATCCGCTGCTGGCAGGGACCGGGTTGACCACCGGCAGCATCTTCGGCGCGCGCGGCTACAACGGCGGCGCGAGCGGCTGGGAGACCGATGGCCTGGAGCCCGGATGGCCCGGCGTGGCGAGCGAGGGAGAGCTGATCGCTCGCGGCATGAATCCCGACGGGAAGGGCGCGGACATCGTCTACCACGTGACCGGGCACGGCGGGCATGTCTTCAGCGCATCCTCGATCACGTTCGTCGGTGCGCTGGCCAAGGACCCGGCCCAGTCCCGGCTCTTCCGCAACGCGTTCGACGCGATGCTCGCCTCGCCGCCGCCCCGCTCGGGACCCGCGCCCGCGATGCCCAAGGCGTCGCCGATCGCCCCGAAGGTGAAGGACCACTAGGGCACAGCGCTAACCTGCGTGGCGTGGCATGGCGCGATCACTTGGCGGACACGCGCCCCCTCCAGGTTCCGGAGTTCCGCCGGCTCTGGGTGGCCAGCATCGTCACCGTCATCGGTGCGCAGCTGACGGTGGTGTCGGTGCCGGCACAGATCTACGCGCAGACCCATTCCTCGGCCTACGTCGGCCTCACCGGCGTCTTCGGCCTGGTGCCGCTCGTGATCTTCGGCCTCTACGGCGGCGCCCTGGCCGACGCCTTCGACCGCCGCCGGCTCCTCCAGATCTCGACGGTCGGCCTGATCGTGTCGAGCGCGCTGCTCTTCGTCCAGGCGGTCGCGGGGATGGACTCCCCGTGGGTGATCCTGACGATCTTCGCGGTGCAGCAGGCGTTCTTCGCGATTAACCAGCCGGCCCGGACGGCCCTGCTCCCCCGCATCCTGCCCCACGATCAGTTGGCCGCCGCGAACTCACTGTCGATGACGGTCTTCCAGGCCGGCGCGATCGGCGGGCCTCTGATCGGCGGCGCCCTGATTCCGGTCCTCGGGTTCTCCTGGCTCTACGCGATCGACACCCTCACCCTCTTCGCGACGCTGGGGGCGGTGATCGCACTGCCGGCGATGCCTCCACTCGGTCATTCGCCGCGAGCCGGGCTCGCGTCGGTGGTGGACGGCCTGCGCTACCTGGGCGGCCACCCGGTGTTGATGATGTCGTTCGTCGTGGACATCATCGCGATGGTCTTCGGCATGCCGCGCGCACTCTTCCCCCAGATCGCCCATACCGACTTCGGTGGGCCCACGGATGGCGGCTTCGCCTTCGCCCTGCTCTTCGCCGGCATCCCGATCGGTGCCGTCCTGGGCGGTGTGTTCTCGGGCTGGGTCTCTCGGATCCAGCGCCAGGGCCTAGCCGTGGTCGCCGCGATCGTGGTGTGGGGGTTCGCGATGGCCGGCTTCGGATGGGCTGCGGGCAGCAGCGACGGCAGGGCGGGCGTCTTCCTCTGGCTCGCCGCGCTCGGTCTGATCATCGGCGGCGCGGCCGACATGGCGTCGGCTGCCTTCCGCACGACGATGCTGCAGACGGCGGCGAGCGACGAGGTCCGGGGCCGGCTCCAGGGAGTGTTCATCGTGGTGGTCGCCGGCGGCCCGCGCATCGCGGATGTGGCGCACGGCCTGGCAGCGAGCGCCGTCGGCACGACGGCAACCGCGGTCGGAGGCGGCCTTTTGGTGGTGGTGCTGGTGCTGCTCGCCGCCGCAGCAGCCCCCAGCTTCGTCAGGTACCGAGCCACCTGACGCCGAGCTTGCACCTATTTCCGCCGACCTTGCACGTAATGCGGTCGAACTTGCGCTTCATGCAACGGCGTCAGTCGAAACGTGCAAGGTCGACTGCATTCAGTGCAGGTCGACTGCAACGAGTCCAAGGTCGGCGTCAGAACGTGCAAGGTCGGCGAGCTAGAAGCCGAGGCGGTGCGTGGCGTCGCCGCGAACGGCCGTGCCCTTCTCCTGCGCCGCGCGCTTGAGGTCCGCCTGGAAGTCGACCATCTGCTGACGCAGTGCTGCATCGCCCGCACCGAGGATCCGGGCGGCCAACAGGCCGGCGTTGCGTGCGTTGCCGATGGCGACCGTGGCGACGGGCACGCCTGCGGGCATCT
>JBQCJL010000258.1:0-2163 GCA_051952795.1 Marmoricola sp. | reverse complement strand
ACATCGTGTCGGAACCATCGGATTCATGCGGTTCTCGGGCACCGACCAGCTGCTGGCCGAGCACGGTCCCGATCGCGTGGCGGACGATCTCGACCGCTCCCTGCGGATCGCTCAGGCCGCCTTCGAGGCCGAGGACGTCGCGCTCCTGTGCGTCGACGCCGACAAGGACGGCGGCAAGCTCTTCGTCTCCTCCGGCGTGCCGCTGACCAGCCAGGACGACGAGGGCCGGATGCTGCGGGCGGCTCAGGCGATCATGGCCGCGAAGCCCCCACTCCCCCTGCAGATCGGCATCAACCGGGGCCATGTCTTCGCCGCTGAGGTGGGCTCACCGCGGCGCGCCGGCTTTTCGGCCATGGGCGACACCACCAACACGGCAGCCCGCATCTGCGCGAAGGCGAGTCCCGGCGAGATCCTCGTCCACCCGTCCGTCCTCGAGCATGCCCGGACGCTGTATGCCACTGAGCCCGTGGGGCCCTTCACCTTCAAGGGCAAGACCCAGCCGCAACTCCTCTACCGGCTGGGCGAGGAGATTGGACCGCGGGAGCTCGACCACTCCGACGAGCTCCCGCTGATCGGTCGCGCAGCCGAGCTCGCCGAGATCCTCAAGGTGGCCCAGATCCAGGAGGGACGCGGCGCCACTATCGAGATCCTCGGGCCTGTCGGCGTCGGCAAGACCAGGCTGCTGAACGAGGTGGTCCGAGGATTGCCCGCCCTGCCGATGATCAGCCTGCACGCCGAGCCCTACGGCGCTGCCTCGTACCGCGTGTTCCGCGATCCGATCCGCGCGCTGCTCGGTGTCGAGCGAGGTGAGCAGCCGGCGATGGCCACCGCGCTCCTGCGCACCTTGGCCGACGTCGCGCCGCACCTCGTCGAGGTCGCTGCCCTGATCGGTGACGTCGCGCAGGTCGAGATCGAGCCCAGCGATGCGGTCCGGGCGATCCTGCCCGCGCACCGTGGCGATCGCATCGCTGACGCCGTCATCGATCTGCTCACGCAGGTCCACCCGACCGGCCTATCGCTCGTGATGGAGGACGCGCAATGGGCCGATCCGTCCTCGTCGACACTGCTCTCGCGGATCGCCGCCGAGACGACGCGACGACCGTGGTTGGTGCTGATCTCCCAGCGCAGTGCTCAGCGCGACGCGGAGCTCGTCGAGCCCGATCTGCGGATTCAACTCGAGCCCCTCGCCGACGACGCGGTCCGTGCGCTGGCCGTCGTGATGACCGAGACCGCCCCGTTACGGCCGGATGAGCTCGCACTCGTCGTAGCTCGCGCCGACGGCAGTCCCCTGTTCGCGCGCGAGATGATCCGCGCGGGTCAGGAGCTCGGATCGCTCGAGGCGGTGCCCTCGTCCCTGCAGGGTGCGGTGGCGGCGCAGGTGGATGTCCTCGACCCGACGACGCGGCGGGCGCTCGCCTACGCATCCGTGCTCGGGCGCAGCTTCCGCGGGTCGGTCTTCCGCGAGCTTCTCGAGGCCGAGGGCGTCGCCCTGACCGAGCAGACGCTGGAGCGCTTGGAACGGTTCCTGACCGTGGATGCTGAGGACCGTTGGCAATTCCGCCACGGCGTCCTGAGTGAGGTCGTCTACGACGGACTCGGGTACAACCTCCGTGCCCGCCTGCATCTCGACGCAGGCGAGGCGATCGAGCGCCTCTCCGCCGATCTCGTCGCGGACGCGGACACGCTGGCGCTGCACTTCTCACGCGGTGGTCGCCAGGACAAGGCGTACGACTACGCCAGCCGCGCGGCCGAACGGTCGGAGGCCGCCTTCGCCTCGATGGCCGCCGCGAGCCAGCTCACGCTGGCCCTCGACGCTGCACGCAGGATCCACCTCCCAGCGAACGAGATCCGCCAGCTCTGGATGCGCTTGGCCACCGCCCGCGAGAACGCGGGGATCCTCGACGGTGCTCTGGACGCGCTGCGCCAAGCGGGACGCCTGGCCGGCAGCGCGCTCGAGGACGGCCACCTCTGGCTGCGACGCGCCGACGTCCGGGAGCGGATGGCCTCCTACTCGCCGGCACTGCGTGACGGCGCTCGGGCCCGCGCGGCCGTCGAGGGACTCCGCGACCGCGAAGCCGCGACCATCCGCGCCCGCGAGCTCGCCCTCGTCGCTCGGGTGCGGATGCGCCAGGAGAAGGCGGCGGATGCGCTCGCCTTCGGTCT
>JBQCJL010000257.1:0-4337 GCA_051952795.1 Marmoricola sp. | reverse complement strand
CAGTGCGAGCTGGTGGGGGAGTCCCAGCGCCAGGCCGTGCTTGCCAAGCTCGGTCCCGACCCGCTGCGCCCCGACGCCGATCCCACCAAGGCGTGGGCGCGGATCCACAAGAGCCACCGCCCCATCGGTGAGCTGCTGATGGACCAGGCTGTCCTCGCCGGCATCGGCAACGTCTACCGTGCCGAGGTCCTGTTCCGACACCGGATTCACCCGCTGAGGCCGGGGAACACGCTGCGCAGGGCGCAGTGGGAGGCGATCTGGACGGATCTGGTGGAGCTGCTCGCCGAGGGCGTCCGCACCGGTCGCATCGACACCGTGCACTCCGAGCACACGCCCGAGGCCATGGGCCGCCCGCCGCGCGTCGACGACCACGGTGGCGAGGTCTACGTCTACCGGCGCACGGGGATGGACTGCTACATCTGCGGCTCGAAGGTGAGGACCGAGGAGCTGGCCGGCCGGAACTCGTTCTGGTGTCCGAAGTGCCAGCGCCCATACCGCGCTCGATGAGGAGTGAGCCGGAGGCGAGCCCCGCAGGGAGGGCGCATCCTGCACCGCAGCCGCTGATTCGGTACGTCGTGTCACATGTGGCACGATGTGACCCGCACTTTGCGCAGCAGATCACGCTCGCAAGCGCACGCGGATGTAGCTCAATGGTAGAGCCTCAGTCTTCCAAACTGATTACGCGGGTTCGATTCCCGTCATCCGCTCTCAGGCCCGAGACGAGGGTTTGGCGGGGCGTAGCGTAGTGGCTAGCGCGCCTGCTTTGGGAGCAGGAGACCGCAGGTTCGAGTCCTGTCGCCCCGACTGTTCCATCGCACTGAAATACCCCTGCAACGAGGAGAAAACCTGTGAAGAGCGCCGTCGAGACGCTGAGCCCCACCCGGGCCAAGATCACCGTCGAGGTCACGTTCGAGGACCTCAAGCCCAACCTCGACGCCGCCTACAAGGCGATCGCCCAGCAGGTGAACATCCCCGGGTTCCGCAAGGGCAAGGTCCCCGCCGCGGTGATCGACCGTCAGATCGGCCGCGGCCCGATCCTCGACGAGGCCATCAACACGGCCGTCCCGGAGCTGTACGTGCGTGCGCTCCAGGAGAACGAGATCATCCCGCTCGCGCAGCCCGACATCGACGTCACCAAGCTCGAGGACGGTGAGCTCCTGGAGTTCACCGCCGAGGTCGACATCCGTCCCGAGATCACCGTGCCGGAGTACACCGGCGTCGAGGCGGAGGTCGAGGACGCGGTCGTCACCGACGAGGACGTCGAGACCCAGCTGACCGCCCTGCGTGAGCGGTTCGCCAGCCTCAACGAGGTCGACCGTGCCGCCGCCGACGGTGACCTGGTCACCATCGACCTGAAGGCCACCAAGGACGGCGAGGACGTCGAGGGCGGCGAGGTCACCGGCTCCAGCTACAAGGTCGGCTCCGAACAGCTCATCAAGGGCATCGACGAGGCACTCGTGGGCGTCAGCGCGGGTGGCGAGGCGACGTTCACCTCGCAGCTGCTCGGCGGCGACCTCGCGGGCGAGGACGTCGAGGTTGCGGTCAAGGTCCACGCCGTCAAGGAGCAGGTCCTCCCTGAGCTCGACGACGACTTCGCGCAGGAGGCCTCCGAGTTCGACACCGTCGAGGAGCTGCGCGAGGACGTCCGCACCCGTCTGGGCCGCGGCAAGCGCCTCGAGCAGGCTGCCGCCGCACGCGATGCCGTGCTCGAGAAGCTCCTCGAGGACATCGCCGTGCCGATCCCCGACGCGCTCGTCACCCAGGAGATCGAGGGTCGCACGAACGACCTGCAGCAGCAGCTCATGTACGCCGGACGGACGCTCGAGGGCTACCTCGACGAGGAGAAGCAGACCATCGACGAGTTCGAGGCCGAGCTCGAGAAGCGCGTCCGCGACTCCATCACGGCCCAGTGGCTGCTCGACGAGATCGCCAAGAAGGAGGAGATCAACGTCGAGCAGGAGGAGCTCTCCGCGCAGCTGTTCCGTCGCGCCCAGCAGTCGGGTCAGAACCCCGACGACTACATTCGGCACATGATCGAGCACAACCACATCCCCGAGGTCGTCGCCGAGGTCGTGCGCGGCAAGGCGCTCGCCCTCGTGGTCGAGTCGGCCAAGGTGAGCGAGAAGTCCGGCGCTGTCCTCGACCTGAAGAACCTGCGTCCGGACGGGACCATCGGCGAGCCCGAGACTCCGGAGGCTGAGGAGCAGGCATAGCCTGCGTCACCAAGCGCGACACACCCCGCCAGTTCAGTGAACATCTGTTGACTGAACTGGCGGGGTGTTCCACACTCAGGGCATGACACAGCCCGCCGGTTTCGCCACCGCTGCTGGAGTAGCGCTCGACTTCGCCGACCGGATCCTGCTGGAGGCGACCCGCGACGTCCATGACTCCGTCAGCGGCCGTGTCTACGGCGGCATCAATCGCGTCGCGAGGCGCAAGACCGTCCCGCAGCATGTCCACGGAGCCATCGCCCACACGGTCTTCACCGGCATCGGCGGGACGCTGCGTGGTGGCGCGTGGGCGCTTCGCAAGGTCGATCAGGTCCGACCCGTCGGCCCGGCTCTCGAGCTGTCAGCGCATGGTCAGTTCCTGATCAGCGCGCTGAACGGCCTCGTCGGGGAGCAGATCACCGAGCGCACGCCTGCCATGGCGTTCGAGCTGGCGGTGCGGAAGAAGGGGCGGGACGTGCCCCCCACCCGCGGCGACCTCGCCGTGGCGTTCCCCGACGCGAGCGATGCGGTGGTCGTCTTCCTGCACGGGCTCTGCGAGAACGAGAACTACTGGAGCCGCCGGTCACGGCCGGTGGTGGTGGAGGCCGTCGAGGGCGAGATCAGCAAGCCGCGCAGCTACGGGCAGCGGCTGTCGGAGGACCTCGGCTGGACACCGGTGTTCCTGCGGTTGAACACCGGAATGGGCGTACGCGAGTCCGGCGTGGCCCTGCATGCGCTGATGGCGCGGGTGGTGGAGAACTGGCCCGTCGAGATCACGCGGATCGCGTTCGTGGGTCACTCGATGGGCGGCCTCGTCGTCCGCGCCGCCTGTGACCTCGACAACGCCGACGACGAGTGGACCGACCGGATCACCGACATCATCACGCTGGGCACGCCGCACCTGGGATCGCCCGTCGAGCGCGGCATCGCCCTGGGGATGCGGATGGCGGCCAAGGTGCCCGAGCTGGCGCCGTACAGCCGCATCTTCATGCAGCGCTCCGCCGGCGTCCTCGATCTGTCCGAGGGCATGCCCGAGCCGCCGCGACCGCTCCCGCGGGCGCGCTACCGCCTGGTCTCGGCGACCCTCACCCGGACGACCACGCACCCGCTGGCGACGGCGATCGGAGACCTGCTGGTGCAGCCGCGCTCGGCGTTCGGGCAGCCGGTGACGGGGGAGGAGCTGTTCCCCGGCGCCGACACGCTGCATGTCCCGAACGCGGATCACTTCGACCTGCTGAACCACGACGACGTCTACCAGGCGATCAGGGACTGGCTGGCGGAACCCGTCTCGTAGAGGATGTCGGGCATGACTGCTGCAGACCGCGAGCTCCGTGCCGAGACCGTCATCGATGCCCCCGTCGGAACCGTGTGGGCGACCCTCTCCGACGTCTCCCGGATGCCGGAGTGGAGCGACGAGTGCATCAAGATGCTGCCGCTGAAGTCGGGCGGACTGCGCGTCGACCAGTGGTACCTCGGCCTGAACCGTCGCAAGGCGGTGATCTGGCCGACGCGCTCGGTCGTCAGCGCGCTCGAGCCCGAGGCCAAGCTCTCCTGGATCACCAAGTCCAGTGGGGCGGAATGGATCTACGAGCTGTCCGCGGAGGGACCGAGGACGCGCGTGGTGCACCGCCGGCCGGTTCCTCGCGGTCTCACCCGGATCAGCAAGCTGTTCGCCCCCCTCGCGCTGGGGGGATCGGTCCGGCACGCCGACGAGCTCGAGGCGAGCATGGGTCGGACCCTGGAGCGCATCAAGGCCGCGGTCGAGGCGTAACCCTCTTCCGCTGTGGGTGAACACGGTACGAAAACGCGGGGTTTTGCACGGGTTCTTGTCTAATGTCGAGGCCGTGAACCTCAACGACATCTCGAGCCCGCGGATGGACAGCGGGCTCGACAGCCTGGGTCTGGACAATCACATCTACCAGCGCCTGCTGCGCGAGCGCATCGTGTTCCTCGGCTCGGAGGTTCGCGACCAGAACGCCAACGCGATCTGCGCACAGTTGCTGCTGCTCTCGGCGGAGGACCCCGAGGCCGACATCTTCCTGCACATCAACTCGCCGGGCGGCTCGGTCGACTCGGGCATGGCGATCTACGACACCATGAACTACATCCCCAACGATGTCGCCACCG
>JBQCJL010000256.1:0-5053 GCA_051952795.1 Marmoricola sp. | reverse complement strand
CCTGTCCGTCCGCGGGAACAGCGAAGGGGGCCGGAAGCTCGCGCTTCCGACCCCCTCGGCGAGACGCCGCTAGAGAGCGATGGCTACCTCAGCGATCTTGCCGACCGCCGCCTCCACCTGCGTGTCGACGGGCTCAGCACCCGGGGCCAACGTCCGCAGAGTCCAGGTGCCGTCACCGGCGAAGAACCGGAAGTGGCCGGTGGCCGATACCGGAACCTCAGCGGTGAACTCGCCGCTCTTGTCGAGCAGACGAACGTAGCCCGTCGCGATCGGCTGGCCGTCCTTGGTCACCTGCCCCTGGATGATGGCCTCGATGTCGGTGTTGATCCCGTTGAGGGACAGACCGCCTGCAGTAGCTCCGCACATAGCTGGATTCTTCCCTTTCCGATCAGAGCGAGCCGGGCTCGTCGCCGAGCGCGATCGGAACGCCGACGAGCGAGCCGTACTCGGTCCACGAGCCGTCGTAGTTCTTGACGTTCTCCAGGCCGAGCAGCTCCTGCAGCGCGAACCACGTGTGCGAGGAGCGCTCACCGATGCGGCAGTAGGCGATGGTGTCCTTGCTGAAGTCGACGCCGGCCTCGGCGTAGAGCTCCTTGAGCTCGTCGTTCGACTTGAACGTGCCGTCGTCGTTGGCAGCCTTGCTCCACGGAACCGAAGCGGCCGTCGGGATGTGACCGGCGCGCTGGGCCTGCTCCTGCGGAAGGTGGGCCGGAGCGAGCAGGCGACCCGCGTACTCGTCGGGCGAGCGCACGTCGACCAGGTTCTGCGCACCGATCGCAGCGACGACGTCGTCACGGAAGGCACGGATCGACAGGTCCTGCTCCTGGGCGGTGTAGGACGTGGCCTCGCGCTTGACGGGCTCGTCGGTGAGCTCGCGGGCGTCCAGCTCCCACTTCTTGCGGCCGCCGTCGAGCAGCTTCACGTTCTGGTGACCGTAGAGCTTGAAGTACCAGTAGGCGTAGGCCGCGAACCAGTTGTTGTTGCCGCCGTAGAGGACGACGGTGTCGTCGTTGGAGACGCCCTTCTCGGAGAGAAGCGCCTCGAACTGCGCCTTGTTCACGAAGTCGCGGCGAACCTGGTCCTGCAGGTCGGTGGTCCAGTCCAGCTTGATCGCGCCACGGATGTGGCTGCGGTCGTAGGCCGAGGTGTCCTCATCGACCTCGATGAGAACGATGCCGGGAGTGTCGAGGTTCTCCTCGACCCAGTCGGCGGTGACCAATGCGTTGTCGCGGCTCATGCGATTGCTTCTTTCTTGTTGGTGGACTCTTGAACGGAGGTGGATGCAACTTCTCGATTGCTCTTGGGCGAGATCCGCTTGAGGAGCAGGTACAGCTCGCAGCCCAGGCAGAAGCCGAAGACCGCATTGAGGAACGCCGCGATGACGGCGAAGCCGACGGCGATCGCGCCGACCACGGTCGCGCCCGAGGCGTAGCCCACGAGGGCGACCAGGGTGAACGCCAGTCCGACGGTCTGCGCGAACCGCGGCGGCCGCGCGTCCTCCAGCTCACGGGGAGCGGAGAGACGCGGACGGATCAGCGTGCGGAACGCGTAAGCCGTCGGCGTGAACTGGACGCCACGGAGAGCACCGAGCGCGAACGCGGCCGTCTGGATGGCGACGAGCACGATGGTCACCGGCCGCGGTGTCAGCAGCGCCACCGCGAGGATGACCAGCGTGACGGCCGCGGTGAACCGCGGACCACGCGGATCGATCTGGGCAGGGGATGAAGTCATGACGATTCCTGACGTCGACGGGCAAGAGGGGCGCTCAGGCGTCGAGGGGAGGGGTACGCCCACAGCAGGGCGGGTTCCTGACGCCGGTCAGGACATTCGACACAGCGACGAGCGCACGCGGGATTGATCCACCGCGCGTCGCTTGGTCAGGTGTGTCGAGAACATGCTGCGAGTCTAGACAGCCGCCGATGCGTCCAGAAAACGCCCTTCTCGCATGATGGACATGCTGTCCACCATGCGAGAAGCCATCAGGAGACGATCCGGGTGAGGATCTGTTCGAATCGATCGGTGATCGGTCCCCGACCGAACTCGCGCTCGGCGAGGTCCCGCGCGGCCTTGCCGATCTGCAGCGCCCGCTCGGGCTCGCCGGTCACGTCGGCGACGAAGGCCGCCGCCTCGTCGAGCGACGACGCCTCGGGCGACACCACGCAGCCGCCGATCTGCTCGACCAGACCGGCCGCCAGATTCTCGCTCGGCATCATCCCGAGCACGGGGCGGCCGGCACAGAGGTAGGAGAGCGTCTTGGACGGCACGGAGAAGACACCCGCGTCCTTCTCGAGGAGGACGACCAGCACGTCCGCGCTGCCCAACACCTCCGACAGCCGCTCGTAGGGCTGGAACGGCAGCAGCACCAGGTCGACGCCCAGACGCTCCGCCTCGGTCCGGAGGACCTCCTGGGCCGGACCCTCGTTGACGATGACGAGCTGCGCGTCGACTCCACGCTGGCGGGCCCGAGCCGCCAACTGGGGAAGGAGGGCGGGGTTGTGCTTGAGCCCGAGGGTCCCCGAATAGACCAGCCGCGGGCGGAGATCGAGTCCGACCTCCGTGCTCCAGGCGTTGTCCCTCGGCACCGGCACGATCTCGTCGACCGGCGCCCAGTTCGGGATCACCGTCGTCTTCGCTGCGGTCCCCCAGTCGTCGTGGACGCCGAGGAAGCCGTCCGAGATCACCACGATCGCCGCAGCGCGGCGCGCGCACCAGCGCTCGGCGATCTCGATGCCGTCGGCCACCAGTCGGAACGATCGCGACAGCTTCTCGCCCGCGAAGCTGCGAATGGCCACCGCCTGGACGTCCTGGTGCCACAACACCCAGGGGGTGCGGAGCAGCATCAGGAAGAGCGCCATCACGCTCAGCGTGGGGATGGGCGCATTCGCGACCATGACCACGTCCGGGCGCTCGCGACGGATCTGGCGCACGAGCTCGAAGCCGAGCTTGATCTCCTGGATCAGCCGGCGGCCGAAGTCCATCTTGGCGATGCTGAAGCCGACGCCGATCGGCTCGAATCGCAGCGCCTCGCCGGGAAGCGACTCCAGACGGCCCTTGCCCGACCCGTAGGCGGCACAGTACGAATGCACGACCACGTGACCTCGGTCGGCGAGCGACCGGCTCAACTGGGCCTGGAACGGATGGCCCGCGTAGTCGTGAACGAGTAGCTTCACAAGCGCCCCGACGACGGGCTCACGCCTGTGCTTTGACCTGGTCGTAGATCCATCGGTAGGTCTTCTCCATGCCATCGCGCAGACTCGTGGACGGCGCCCACCCGTAGATCTCCTTGATCAGCGTGTTGTCGCTGTTGCGGCCACGCACGCCCTGCGGAGCGTCCAACTGGTAGTTGCGCTTGCAGGAGATCCCGGCGATGTCCTCGGCGATCGAGTAGAGCTGGTTGATGGTGACCAGCTCGTCGCTGCCCAGGTTGACCGGCTCCGGGCTGTCGCCCTTCATGATCATCTGGGAGCCGTAGACGCAGTCGTCGATGTACATGAAGCTGCGGGTCTGCTCGCCGTCGCCCCACACGTCGTACTCGTGGTTGCCGGTGATCGCCGCCGTGGCGACCTTGCGGCAGACCGCAGCCGGGGCCTTCTCGCGGCCTCCGGTCCAGGTGCCGTTGGGGCCGTAGACGTTGTGGTAGCGGGCCACGCGCGTGGTCAGACCGAAGTCCTCGCGGTAGTGCCGGGCCATCCGCTCGGTGAAGAGCTTCTCCCACCCGTAGCCGTCCTCGGGCATCGCCGGGTAGGCGTCGGACTCCTTCAGCGCGGTGATATGCGGGTCGGTCTGCTTGTCGGCCGCGTACACACAAGCCGACGACGAGAAGAACAGGCGCTCGGCGCCGGTCTCCTGAGCCGCCTTGAGCAGGTGCGTGCTGGTCAGCACCGTGAGCATGCACAGCGCCTTGTTGTTCTCGATGAAGCCCATGCCGCCCATGTCGGCCGCGAGCATGTAGACCTCGCGGGCGCCGTCGGTCGCGCTGCGCGCGTTCCCCCACTCGGAGAGATCGGCCTGGATGTTCTCGGCACCCTCGTGAACCTGGTACCACTCGCTCTTCGGCTTGACGTCTACCGAACGGACGCTGAGTCCCTGCTTCAGCAGATCCCCTACGAGGTGGCCTCCGATGAAACCGCCACCGCCGGCAACCAAAATGTCCACACTTGCCACTGTGCATCCTTTTCGTTTCGCAAATTCCTTGCGGGACGCGCAACCCCTCGCTGCTGTCCGTCGATCCCCACCATGGTGCGTCACGTTGCTGCGCAAGCAAAGCAGACACTCGCGGCGCACCGCTCACCGGCATGCCGATACTGACCATTACGCTTCCCCCTGTGAAGACCGCGCTGATCACTGGCATCACGGGCCAGGATGGTTCCTACCTCGCTGAGCTGCTTCTGGAGAAGGGCTACGAGGTCCACGGATTGGTGCGTCGCGCCTCGACCCTGAACCGAAGCCGGATCGACCATCTCGCCCGCCACGACGCGCTGTCGCTGCACTACGGCGACCTCACCGACGGCGTCAGCCTGGTCAACCTGATCCACTCCATCCAGCCCGACGAGGTCTACAACCTGGGCGCGCAGAGCCACGTCAAGGTGTCCTTCGAGCTGCCCGAGTACACCGCGGGCACCGACGCGGTCGGCACCCTCCGGCTGCTCGAGGCGATCCGCGCCTCCGGCGCACCCACGCGCTTCTACCAGGCCTCCACCTCGGAGATGTTCGGCGCGACGCCGCCGCCGCAGGACGAGGGCACCGCCTTCTACCCGCGCTCGCCCTACGGCGCCGCCAAGCTGTACTCGCACTGGGTGACGGTCAACTACCGCGAGGCCTACGACCTGTTCGCGGTCTCCGGCATCCTGTTCAACCATGAATCGCCGCGGCGCGGCGAGAGCTTCGTGACCCGCAAGATCACCCTCGGGGTGGCGGCCATCAAGCTCGGCGTCAAGGACACCCTGCACCTGGGCAACCTCGACGCGATCCGCGACTGGGGCTACGCGCCCGAGTACGTCGAGGGCATGTGGCGGATGCTCCAGCACGACACCCCGCAGGACTACGTCCTCGC
>JBQCJL010000255.1:0-7116 GCA_051952795.1 Marmoricola sp. | reverse complement strand
GTGGGTGCCGACGCCATCAAGGTCGGTGTCGGCCCGGGCTCGATCTGCACGACGCGCGTAGTCACCGGTGTGGGCGTTCCCCAGGTCACCGCGGTATACGAGGCGTCGCTGGCGGCCAAGCCGGCCGGCGTTCCGGTGATCGCTGACGGCGGTCTGCGCTACTCCGGCGAGATCGCCAAGGCCATCGTTGCCGGCGCCGACACGGTCATGCTCGGCTCGCTGCTGGCCGGTTGCGAGGAGAGCCCCGGCGAGCTCGTGTTCGTCAACGGCAAGCAGTACAAGGCTTATCGCGGCATGGGATCCCTTGGCGCGATGTCCTCGCGGGGCAAGAAGTCCTACTCCAAGGACCGCTACTTCCAGGCGGAGGTCGCCAGCGACGACCTGATCGTGCCCGAGGGCGTCGAGGGGCAGGTCGCGTACCGCGGTCCGCTCTCCGCCGTCGCGCACCAACTGGTGGGTGGCCTCAACCAGTCGATGTTCTACGTCGGCGCTCGGACGATCCCGGAGCTGCAGGAGAAGGGCCGCTTCATGCGGATCACCTCCGCCTCGCTGAAGGAGTCGCACCCCCACGATGTCCAGATGACCGTCGAGGCTCCGAACTACACGACCTGACCCCCGGCCCCGTCGACCTTGCACTTTCCGACGCCGACCTGGCACTGTCTGCGCTCGAACTTGCGCGTCGCGACCACCTCGATCGCAATAAGTGCAAGGTCGGCGTCAGTACGTGCAAGGTCGCGGGTGGGTAGGCTCTGCGGGTGACTGAGATCGAGATCGGGCGCGCCAAGCGCGGGCGCCGGGCGTACTCCTTTGACGACATCGCGATCGTGCCCTCGCGGCGGACGCGCGACGTCGAGGAGGTCAGCGTCGCCTGGCAGATCGACGCCTATCGCTTCGAGCTCCCGATCATGGCCGCGCCCATGGACTCCGTGATGTCCCCGGAGACCGCGATCGCGTTCGGGCGGTTGGGCGGCCTAGGCGTCCTGAACCTCGAGGGCCTCTGGACCCGCTACGAGGACCCGCAGTCGTTGCTCGCCGAGGTCGCCGACCTCGATGGGGTCGAGTCGGTGGCGCGCATGCAGGAGATCTATGCGGAGCCGATCAAGGCCGACCTGATCAGCGCGCGCCTGAAGGAGATCCGCGAGTCCGGCGTCACTGTCGCGGCCTCGCTCAGCCCCCAGCGCACCAAGGAGTTCGCCAAGTGCGTGGTCGACGCGGGCGTCGACATGTTCGTCATCCGCGGGACCACCGTCAGCGCGGAGCACGTCAGCAGCCAGGCCGAGCCCCTGAACCTCAAGGAGTTCATCTACGAGCTCGATGTGCCGGTGATCGTCGGGGGCTGCGCGACCTACCAGGCAGCCCTGCACCTGATGCGGACCGGGGCCGCGGGCGTGCTCGTCGGCTTCGGCGGCGGGGCCGCCCACACCACCCGGACGGTCCTCGGCGTCGCGGTCCCGATGGCGAGCGCGGTGGCCGACGTGGCCGCGGCGCGGCGGGACTACCTCGACGAGTCGGGCGGACGCTACGTGCACGTCATCGCCGACGGCTCGATCGGCCGCAGCGGGGACATCGCCAAGGCGATCGCCTGCGGTGCCGACGCCGTGATGGTCGGCTCACCCCTGGCACGTGCGGTCGAGGCGCCTGGCCGAGGCTTCCACTGGGGCACGGAGGCGCACCACCAGGACCTGCCCCGCGGCCAGCGTGTCGAGTTCGGCACGGTCGGCACCATGGAGGAGATCCTCTTCGGCCCCTCTCGGGTAGCGGATGGCACGATGAACCTGGTGGGCGCGCTCAAGCGGGCGATGGCCACCACGGGCTACACGGAGCTCAAGGAGTTCCAGCGCATCGAGGTCGTCGTTTCCTGACGCCCTGACCGGGAGAGACCATGAATCGCACGATCCGGCTCGGCCCTGACGCACGCGCGGAAGCCATCAAGGCTCTGCGCGCCACGGACACCACCGAGCCCTTGGACGTGCTCGTCGTCGGCGGGGGCGTCGTCGGTGCCGGCATCGCTCTCGACGCGGTGACCCGCGGCCTGTCCACGGCCCTGCTCGAGCAACGGGACCTCGGAAGCGGCACCAGCAGCCGCAGCTCCAAGCTGGTGCACGGCGGGCTGCGCTACCTGGAGATGTTCGACTTCGGGTTGGTCCGCGAGGCTCTCGAGGAACGCGGGCTCCTGCTGACGCGCCTCGCACCTCACCTCGTGCGCCCGGTTCCGTTCCTGTACCCGCTCTACAAGGCGTACGAGCGCCCCTACGTGGGCGCCGGTCTGTTGCTCTACGACGGGATGGCCGCCACCGGCAAGTTCGACATGGGCGTGCCGCGGCACCGGCACATCTTCCGTCGCCAGCTCAGCCGGATCGCGCCCGACCTCAGAACCGACGAGTTGCACGGGGCGATCCGCTACTACGACTGCCAGGTCGACGACGCCCGATTGGTCGCCACCCTGGCGAGGACCGCAGCCTCCTATGGCGCGCATGTGACGACGAGGACTCGCGTCACCGGCTTTCTGCGCGACGGCAAGCGGGTGGTCGGGGTCAAGGTCCGCGACCTCGAGAACGACGTCGACTTCGAGGTCAGCGCCAAGCGCGTGATCAATGCCGCGGGCGTCTGGACCGACCAGATCCAGGAGATGATGGGCGGCGAGGGCGCGCTCAAGGTCGAGGCCAGCAAGGGCATCCACATCGTCGTTCCGCGTGATCGGATCCGATCCGAGTTCGGCTTCATCACCAAGACCGCGGTCTCCGTGCTCTTCGTGATCCCGTGGGGCACCCACTGGATCATCGGCACGACGGATACGCCCTGGAACCTCGACCTCGCGCACCCCGCGGCGTCGCGCGCGGACATCGACTACCTGCTGTCCCATGTGAACACGTTGCTCAAGGACCCGCTCGACCACTCCGATGTCGAAGGCGTGTACGCGGGTCTGCGGCCGCTGCTCAAGCCGGCGAAGGAGTCGGCGACCACCAAGGTCTCCCGGGAGCACACCGTGGTGGCTCCGGTGCCCGGGCTGGTTCTCATCGCGGGCGGCAAGCTGACGACGTACCGCGTGATGGCGCGCGACGCCGTGGACATGGCGGTCAAGGACATGCCGCACGTCGGGCCCTCGATCACCGAGCGCGTCCTGCTCGCCGGGGCCAGCCGCTACGAGACGCGCACCAACCAGCGCGTGGGTCTCGCGCGGTCATCGGGACTCGAGATCGGCCGCATCGACCATCTGCTCGGCCGCTACGGCGGGCTGATCGACGAGGTGCTCGACCTGATCGCGGACAAGCCCGCCCTCGCGGCGCCGATCCCGGAAGCGGAGGACTACCTCAAGGCCGAGGTCGTCTACGCCGTCACGCACGAGGGCGCGCGCCACCTCGATGACGTCCTGGCCCGGCGCACGCGCATCTCCATCGAGACGTTCGATCGTGGCGCCGACGCCGCCAAGCCGGTCGCCGATGTGATGGCGGGCGTGCTGGGGTGGAACCGCCGGCGCGTCCGCGAGGAGGTCGAGCACTGGTGGCGCCGCGTCGAGGCGGAGCGGCAGAGCCAGCAGCAGCTCACCGATCAGGAGGCCGACGAGGCGCGGGTGGCTGCGCCGGAAGGCCACTGGGACGAATGATGGCGCACGCCAAACACCGAGAACGGCGACTTCCGTTGTAAGTGAATCAACCAAGTTGACTTTGTTGGGTTAAGTGGGAGACAGTTCACCGTCCGTTCATGCCCCGTGACCCAACTAGTACCGGAACACGCCCATGCTCCCTCCTGTGCACGAGGTGAATGAGCCCGAGCCGATCGAGGTTCTCACCGATCAGCCGCGCAAGATCAAGCTTGTCCGGGACACCCAGGACAAGCTGTTTCGTGGTGTCACCACCACGGGCGGCGCCGCCGTTCTCCTGATCATGCTCTTCGTTGGCATGTTCCTGGCCATCAAGGCCGGTCCCGCGCTCCACAAGGCCGGCTTCTCCTTCCTGACCACCCAGGCGTGGGACCCGAACGGCAACCACTTCGGCATCGCCGCCGTCCTCTTCGGCACGATCCTGATCGCGCTCGTCGCCATCTGCTTCGCCGTTCCGCTGTCCACCGCGACGGCTCTCTACATCTCCGAGTACGCCCCGCGGCGGATGAAGAACGTCCTGGTCGGCGTGATCGACCTGATGGCTGCCATTCCGTCGGTCGTCTACGGTCTCTGGGGGCTCTACTACTTCACGGGCCAGGTCGCGCCGGTGGCGGCGTGGATCGCCACGCACTTCAGCTGGATCCCGATCTTCAAGGTCAAGGGCATCGACTCCGGTACTCCCATCAACAGCTACACGCTGTTCACCTCCTCGACGCTGATCGCAGGCATGGTCGTGGGCATGATGATCACCCCGGTGATCACCTCGATCATGCGCGAGGTGTTCTCGCAGGTGCCTGTCGGCGAGCGCGAGGCCGCTCTCGGTCTCGGCGCCACCCGGTGGGGCGTGATCCGCTCGGTCGTCCTGCCCTTCGGCAAGGGCGGAATGATCGGCGGCAGCATGCTGGGCCTCGGTCGCGCGCTCGGCGAGACCATCGCCGTGGTGTTGATCATCTCGCCGGTGTTCACCATCCAGCCGCACATCCTCGAGTCGGGTGCGATCTCGGTGTCCTCGCTGATCGCGCTGAACTTCGCTGAGTCGAACGCCTTCGGGCTCTCGGCCCTCATGGCCGCGGGTCTCGCCCTGTTCCTCATGACCCTGGTCATCAACTTCGCGGCCTCGACCGTCGTCGCGCGATCGCGATCGGGGGCAAGCAGTTGAGAGACAATCCCGTGCTGAGCCGCGAGGCGGTCTACACCGAGACCGTCCTCGTCGAGACCCCGGTCGCTCCGCGCACCTTCCTGCCGCAGCAGGACGCGGCGCCGGCTGGTCCCGAGCCGCGTCGTCAGACCTCCGGCATCCGCATCGGCGACACGCTCTCCATCATCGGCGCCTTCATCGCGGCCTTGGCGCTCAACGCCGTGTTCGCGAGCCAGATCGCGCCGATCCATGGGGTGCTGGCCAACCTCCTGGTGACCTACCTGCTCTTCGTCGCGGTCTACGCACTCCTGGTCTGGCTCGACGAGAGCGCGTCGGTGGTCAGCGACCGGACTGTCGCGATCTTCGTGCACACCGGCGCCTTCGTGCTCGTGCTCGCCCTGACCGCGGTGCTCACCTACCCGATCTACCGCGGCTGGGGAGCGTTCTGGCACTGGAACCTCTTCACCAAGGACATGTCCACGACGGGTCCGCTGGATGCATTGACCAAGGGCGGCGTCGCGCATGCGATCACCGGGACGTTGATCGAGATCACCATCGCGCTCGCCATCACCATCCCGCTCGGCATCACCGCGGCCCTCTTCCTCTCCGAGGTTCCGGGCAAGTTCTCGCGCTTCCTGCGGACCATCGTCGAGGCGATGACGGCACTGCCCTCGGTCGTCGCGGGCCTCTTCATCCTCTCCTCGTTCATCCTCATCCTCGGCTTCGACAAGTCCGGGCTGGCGGCCGGTCTGGCGATCACGGTGATGATGCTGCCGATCATGATCCGCGCGGCCGACGTGGTCTTCCGCCTGGTTCCGGCCACCCTGAAGGAGGCCAGCCTCGGCCTCGGTGCCAGCCAGTTCAAGACGGTGATGAACGTCGTCCTTCCGACCGCGCGCAGTGGTCTGATGACCGCGATCATCCTCGCGACGGCCCGTGGCATCGGCGAGACCTCGCCGGTGCTGCTGACCGCCGGCGTCACCGCCTCGATGAACACCGCTCCACTGCATCGCCCGATGGTCTCCCTGCCGCTGGAGGCCTTCGAGCTGGTCAAGTCCCCGGAGCCCAACATGGTCGCGCGCGCCTTCGGCACCGTGATCGTGCTCATGCTCCTGGTCCTCATCCTGTTCGTCACCGCGCGCTTCATCGGTGCGCAGAACGTCGCCACCAAGGCCAAGCGCAAGCAGCGCCGGGCCCTGATGCTCCGCAGGCTCCAGGGCCTGCGCGCTCGAATCTCAAACCTCCGGAGTTCCCATGCGTAACCGTCGTCCGCTGTCCGTTGCCCTCGCTGTGGCGCTGCTCTTCCTGGCCACCATCGGCTTCGGTGTGGCGCTGCCCAGCGCCCTGGCCACGACCTACACGCCGATCTCGGGCGAGGGCTCGTCCTGGGCCGCCAACGCCATCGACGACTGGCGCGCCAGCGTCGTGAACTCGGGCATCAAGGTGAACTTCGCGCCGACCGGATCGGTCGCCGGCCTCACCGGCTACGCCAACGGCAGCGACGACTTCGCGGCCTCGGAGATCCCCTACGGCGTCAAGGGCACCTCGCCCGGCGTTCCCGGCCGAGGCTTCGCCTACGTCCCGAACGTCGCCGGCGGCACCTCGCTGATGTACAACCTGACCGTCGGCGGCAAGCGGTTCACCAACCTCAAGCTGTCCGGTCCGACCATCGCCGGGATCTTCGAGGGCACCATCACCCAGTGGAACGACCCCAAGGTCAAGGCCGACAACCCGGGCGTGGCCCTTCCGCCGTTGAAGATCACCCCGGTCGTCCGTTCCGACGGGTCCGGCTCGACCGCCGAGTTCTCGCTGTGGATGTCCAAGCGCTTCGGGAACGTCTGGACCTGTGGCGAGATCTCCTTCTTCACTCAGTGCAACAAGTACGACCCGACCGTCCAGCAGGCCAAGTCCGGTGACAACGGCGTGGCCGGCTTCGTCGCCCAGGCCGGCAACGTCGGCTCCATCGGCTACGTCGAGTACTCCTACGCCCTGCAGAGCGGCTACCCGGTGGCCAAGGTGCTGAACCAGTCGGGCTTCTACGTGTTGCCGACGGCATCGAACGTGGCGGTGGCGCTCCTCAAGGCGACCGTCAACATGAACAAGGCGAACCCCAACACCTACCTCACGCAGAACCTCGACGCGGTCTACACCGACACCGATCCGCGGGCGTACCCGATCTCGTCTTACTCGTACTTCGTCGTGCCGACCGCCCTCCAGAACGGATTCACCAGCCAGAAGGGCCAGACGTTGGGCGCGTTCGTCGACTACGCCCTGTGCGCCGGTCAGCAGGCGGCTCCGACCCTGGGCTACTCGCCGCTTCCGATCAACCTGGTGCAGGCCGGTCTGGCCCAGGTCAAGAAGATCCCCGGCGCGGTGG
>JBQCJL010000254.1:0-4165 GCA_051952795.1 Marmoricola sp. | reverse complement strand
GGAAGTACTCTCGTGCGCTCGCCGGCCAATGCGCGAGGACGGCGGCATAGAACTCCCGCCACGCCAGCTCCTTGCGGAACACCTCGTCGTCGGGTCCGAGGTCGGCGAGCAGGGTCCGCGGGTGCAGGAGACCCCACCGTAGAAAGACCGAGACGCGTGACGTGCCGTCCAGGTCGGGCCGATCACGCCGGTCGGGGTAGTCGGCCAGCCGCTCCTCGCGGAATGTCTCCCACGCCTGGCGGTCGTCCTCCTCGGTGACGGCCTCACCGCTGGTGGGAGGCAGCGGATCGCTCGGCAGCGTCTGCCAGGCGATCGCCTTCAGGTCGACGTCGGCCGGTGCGCGCCAGCCGTGCCGCAGCCAGGCGCGGTAGAACGGGGTGAAGACCTGGTACGGCGAGCCGCTCTTCGTCGTCACCCTTCCGGGCGACACGGCGTAGGGCGAGCCGGTCCGCACGAGCGGAACGTCCAGGGCGTCCTCGACCGCCGAGTCCCGGCGCTGGCCGTAGGGTCCGAAATCGGCACTGACGTGCACCGAGCCGGCTCCGGCCTCCGCGGCGACGCGCGGAACCACCTCGACCGGGTCCCCGCTCCGGGTCACCAGACTCGAGCCCTGCCGGCGGAGCTCGTCATCGAGGCCGGTCAGCACGCGGGCGAGGAAGTCCCGGCGGGGCTCGCCACTGGATCGGAGCAGGTGGTCGTCCAGCACGAACAGGGGGACCACGGATCCTGCTGCCGCGGCGGCGATCAGCGCCGGCTGGTCGAGAAGTCGCAGGTCCCGCCTGATCCACCAGATGGCCGCCTCACTCACGTCGTGAGCCTAGCCAGAGGGTGGGCCTAGGCTGCCTGCATGCGTGCGGTGATCTGTCACAACGGCGAGCTGAACCTCAGGGAGATTCCGGCGCCGACGCCGGCTCGGGGGCAGGTGCTCATCGACGTCGAGCGCTGTGGGATCTGTGGCTCGGACCTCCATGCTCGGCGTCATGCCGACGAGCTGGCTGAGTCGGCGGAGGCGGTCGGCTACGCGAGTGCGATGCGCCCGGACCACCACGTCGTGATGGGTCACGAGATCGTGGGCACCATCGCTGGCTACGGACCCGGCACGCGCAAGCAGTGGAAGATCGGCACCCGGGTGGTCGGGCTGCCCATCATCAAGAACTCCGATGGCGTGCGCCTGGTCGGCTTCGACGAGGCCAGCAGCGGAGGCTACGCCGAGCAGGTCGTGTTGCAGGAGTGCTTCACCTTCGCCGTTCCCGACGGCCTGAGCCCCGAGACGGCGGCCTTCACGGAGCCCCTCGCGGTCGCTCTCCATGCGGTCCGGCGGGGGTCGGTATCGAAGAAGCAGCCCGCCTACGTGATCGGCTGCGGCCCGATCGGTCTGGCCGTCATCCTGATGCTGAAGGCACAGGGCGTGAGCAAGGTCATCGCCTCGGACTTCTCCGCGCGGCGCCGTGAGCTCGCCACCGCCTGCGGAGCCGATGTCGTGGTGGACCCTGCGATGGAAGGACCGTTCGACGCCGTCCCCTTCACCGGGCCGCTGGCCTCCGTGCCCCAGCTGCTGTCCTTCGCCTTCGATGCGATCGAGAAGGTGCGCCGGATCCCCGGGCTGCCGTGGGCGAAGGTGATGCGGCTCGCGAACAGCGTGGGTGCCGGTCCCTCCGGCCCGGTGATCTTCGAGTGCGTCGGAGTTCCCGGCATCATCGATCAGATCATCGCAGCCGCACCGATCCGCTCACGTGTGGTGGTGGCGGGGGTCTGCATGGAGACGGACGCCTTCCGACCCGCGATCGCGATCAACAAGGAGATCGACCTACGGTTCGTCTTCGGCTACGACCCCGGCGAGTTCGCGGAGACGCTCGGTCTCCTGGGGAGCGGGAGGGTCGATCCCACGCCGCTGCACACGGACACCGTCGGGCTCGACGGTCTCACCGAGGCCTTCGAGGCACTCGGCAACCCGGAGAGGCACGCCAAGATCCTGGTCGACCCCCGGCTCGGAGGTTGAGGAGGCCCGAAGGGCCGTCACGAAGCCCCGCGAAGGTCGCGGATCGCGTCCTGGATGCCCCGGTAGAACGTCGGGTAGGCATAGATCATGTGCTCGAGCGTGCTGACCGGAACGCGCGCCTGCACCGCGACGGCGAGGGCGCTCAACACCTCACCCCCCACCGGCCCGGCTGAGACCGCGCCGACGAGCGTGTCGCTGTCGGTATCCACGACCAGCTTGATGAGCCCTTCGTTGCCGGCTTTGTGGATCCAGCCCCGAGCCGTCGACGGGACCTGCGTGGTCCCGATGCCCACCGCGATGCCTTGATCGCGTGCCTGCGCCTCGGTCAGGCCGACGCCCCCGACCTCGGGATCGGTGAACGCCACGCGGGGAACGGCCCGGTAGTCGGCCTCCGGTCCCGACTTGCCGAGGATGTCGCGGACCGCGATGTCCGCCTGGTAGGTCGCCATATGGGTGAAGGCGCCCTTGCCGGTGATGTCGCCCACGGCCCAGACGCCCTCGCGCACCCGCATCTGGCCGTCGGTGGGCAGAGCTCCCGGCTTGCCGTCGAGCCCGAGGGCGCTCCAGTCCTCGGCATTCATCGCAGGCTTCCGTCCGGTGGCGACCAGTAGGCGCTCGGACTCGAAGGAGCTTCCGTCGGCGAGGCGGACGGTGAACGTTGACCCGCCGTGGTCGACGCCGTCCACTCCGATGCCGGTGCTGACGCGGAGCCCCTCGTCGGTCAGCACCTTGGCCAGCAGCTCTCCGGCCGCGCTGTCCTCGGCGGCGAGCAGTCGCTCCGCCGCCTCGACGATCGTGACGTCCACGCCGAACCGGGCAAAGGCCTGGCCGAGCTCACAACCGATCGCGCCACCACCGATCACGATCAGGCTGGTGGGCAGCTCCTCGGCTTCGATCGCGCCGCGATTGGTCCAGTAGGGCGTGTCGGCGAGGCCCGGAATCGGCGGGATCGAGGGAACCGTGCCGGTACCGATGACCATCGCGCGGGTCGCCTCGATGACGCCCGTGCCGGGTACCTCGACGCTGTTCGGGCCGAGGATCCTCGCGCGACCCCGGATGAACCGGCCACCCTTGTCGACGAACCGGTCCACGGCGACCTTGTCGTCCCAGGAATCGGTCGCCTCCTCGCGGATGCGCTGCGCCACGGGTGCCCAGTCGGGTGTCACGGAGCTGTCGCCGGCCATGCCCGGCACGCGCCGCGTCTCGGCCAGGAGGTTGGCCGCGCGCAGCATCATCTTGCTCGGGATGCAGCCCCAGTAGGGACACTCGCCGCCGACCAGTTCGGCCTCGATGCCGATGACGTCCCATCCCTCGTCCGCGAGCTGTCCCGCGACGGCCTCGCCGCCGACTCCGAGACCGACGACGACGGCGTCCGCGGTGAGGTCGGCGCTCATGCTTCCCGCACCTCCACGCCCTTCCAGAAGGCGACGCGGCCCTTGATCTCGCTCGCCGCCTCCTTCGGATCTGCGTAGTACCAGGCGGCGTCCGGTGCGGAGTCGCCGTCGGCGGTCACCGTGTAGTAGGACGCGGTGCCCTTCCAGGGACAGAAGGTGCTCTTAGTGCTGTCGCTCAGCAGGTCGAGCCGGACCGCCGCCCGGGGGAAGTAGTGGTTGCCTTCGACGACGACGGTGTCGTCGCTCTCCGCGATCACGGTTCCGTTGAAGATGGCCTGGATCGTCATGATGCTCCGTTCGGACGCGCTGAGACTTGCTTGCCACGCTACGACGACGGCCAAGGGCCAAGATGGGGGCATGCCGATGACTCATGCGGAGGCCCACCGGATCGCCCGGGAGAAGGGCGTCAGCGGACCGCTGTATTGGATCGTGAAGTACGCGGCAGCGCTGGTGTTCCGCATCGTGTGCGGCTTCACCGCCTCCGGCAAGGAGAACGTCCCCACGACCGGTCCGGTGGTGATCGTTCCCAACCACAAGAGCTTCTGGGATCCGTTCTTCGTGGCCATCGTGCTGCGGCGCCCGGTGCACTTCATGGGCAAGGCCGAGCACTTCGAGGGTCCGCTCGCCGGAATCTTCCTGCGCCTGGGTGCCTTCCCCGTGCGCCGCGGGCAGTCGGATGGCGAGGCGCTGGACACTGCGCGCGCGGTCTTGGCGCGGGGTGATGCGCTTGCTCTCTTTCCGGAGGGCACGCGGGTTCGCGAGGAGGGTCTCG
>JBQCJL010000253.1:0-9797 GCA_051952795.1 Marmoricola sp. | reverse complement strand
GACGCCTCGCGCTTCTCCTTGCACTTAACGCAGTAGAACTCACCGCTCCAGGTCTCCGCCATGACGGCCTCCCTATTCATTCGATCGTGGGTGGTCGGCGGCGGGGATGCCGGGTGGAAACCCGCCGGGTCCCGTGAAGGACCGTCTTCGACCCTAACTCACGCTCAGGGCAACCGCGTGGATCGCGCGCGGTGCGCTCCACGCGTGTTTTGAGCGTGATTCCGGCCGATTCCGCCTCAAGAAGATGAGGCCCTCGAGGCTTCGTCGACGCTTGCCTTCCCCTTGCGAACGCCGCCGAAGTCCTCGAGGACCTCAGTGATGCCAACTTAGGACCGCCCACCCACCCCGGTCAACGCCCATGCGGGAGGATGGCTGCGTGGACCAGCCGACCCCGCACCGCGCCTCGCGCGCGGCCTACCTGGCCTGGTCCGTCGGCGTGGTCGCCTACGTGATGGCGATCTTCAACCGCTCGTCCTTCGGCGTCGCGGTCGTGCCCGCGGCGCACCGTTTCGGTGCCTCCGCGGCGGCCCTGTCGGCGTTCCCCGTGGTCCAGCTGATCGTCTACGCGGCGATGCAGATCCCCGTCGGCATCCTGCTCGACCGTTGGGGGTCCAAGCGGATGATCCTCGGCGGCGCCGTCTTCATGGCGGCCGGCCAGGCGGGCCTGGCGGTGACGCATTCCCTCGAGGTCGCCCTGCTGATGCGCATTCTCATCGGCGCGGGCGACGCGATGACCTTCATCTGCGTGCTGCGGGTCATCAACGACGTCTTCCCCGGTCGCACGATCCCCATGGTCACGCAGGCGACGGCGATCTTCGGTCAGTTGGGCGGTGTGCTGAGCGCCTTCCCGCTGGCGGCCGCGCTGGCCCACGGGGCCTGGACCTCAGCCTTTTTGACCTTGGCGATCGCCGGGGTGCTGGTCGCGGTCCTGGTGCTCGTCGCCCTCCACGTCAACGACGAGCACACCCGCGTCCACGTGTCGGCGGCGGTGGCCTGGCAGCGGGTGCGTGGCGCCTTCAAGCATCCCGGCACGCGCCTCGGCCTGTGGTCGCACTTCTCGACCCAGTTCCCGCAGACCGTCTTCCAGCTCCTGTGGGGCTTCCCGTTCATGATGTCGGGCGAAGGACTGTCCCGCTCGACGGCGAGCACCCTGCTCACCGTCAACTTGATGTGCGGTCTGGTCTTCTCGGTCGCACTGGGCCGGCTGACGGCTCGGCACCCCCTCCGCCGCTCGTGGCTGGTGCTCTGCGTGATCGTCATCAACATGACGGCCTGGACGCTGGTGCTGGCCTGGCCCGGCCCGGCGCCGATGTGGGTGCTGGTGACGCTGGTGGTGATGATCTCCTGCGGTGCCCCGGGATCGATGATCGGCTTCGACTTCGCACGCACGTTCAACCCGAGGGAGCGACTCGGCACCGCCAGCGGGATCGTCAACGTCGGCGGCTTCGTGGCGTCGCTGCTGCTGATGTTCCTCATGGGGGTGGTGCTCGACGCGGTGGACCCGGGCGCGTCCGGCCACTACACGCTGACGGCGTTCCGCTGGGCCTTCGGCGTCCAGTACGCGTTCTGGGGGCTGGGCATCGTGCTGATCCTGATGGCCCGGCGCAAGCTGCGCCGTCACGAGGAGTTGGTGGTCATCCCCATGCATCGCGCCATCATCGCTGCGGGCCGTGAGCGATGGGGGCGACGATGACCGAGTACGTCGATGGCCCCGTCGCCGCCCTGAGGCGGATCGCGTTCCTGCTCGAGCGCTCGCGGGCCGACACCTACAAGGTGAAGGCCTTCCGCGGTGCGGCCGCCACCCTCCTGCCGCTCGGGGCTGACGCGATCGAGGAGCACGTGCGGGCCGGCACGCTCACCAGCCTGCCCGGGATCGGCGCATCCGTCGCCGAGGTGGTGACCGAGGCCGTGGAGGGCCGCGTGCCGTCTCGCCTGGCGACCCTCGAGGAGACCGTCGGCGGCCCCCTCGTCGAGGGCGGCCTGACCGTGCGTGCGGCGCTGCGGGGCGACCTCCACAGTCATAGCGACTGGTCCGACGGGGGATCCCCGATCGAGGAGATGGCCTTCACCGCCATGGAGCTGGGCCACGACTATCTGGTGCTGACCGACCACTCACCGCGGCTCACGATCGCCCACGGTCTGTCGGTGGCCCGCCTGACGCGGCAGCTCGGGGTGGTGGACGCGATCAACGCGCACCTGGACGGGTCGTTCCGGCTGCTCAAGGGCATCGAGGTCGACATCCTGGATGACGGCGGCCTGGACCAGACCGACGAGATGCTCGCGCGCCTCGATCTGCGGGTGGCATCGGTGCACTCCAAGCTCAAGATGGACAAGGCCGCGATGACACGGCGGATGCTGGGCGCGGTGGCCAATCCGTTCACCAACGTGCTCGGGCACTGCACCGGGCGGCTCGTGACCGGGAATCGTGGCACCCGGGGGCAGTCCACCTTCGACGCCGACGCCGTGTTCGCTGCGTGTGTGGAGCACGACGTCGCCGTGGAGATCAACTCCCGGCCCGAGCGGCGGGATCCACCGACCGATCTGCTCAAGCGCGCGATCGAGAGGGGCTGTCTCTTCTCCATCGACAGCGATGCCCACGCGCCCGGCCAGCTCGACTTCCAGATCTACGGATGCGCCCGGGCCGAGGAGCTCGGTCTGGATCCTAACCGGATCGTCAACACGTGGCCGGCCGACCGGCTCCTGGCCTGGGCCGGCCGAAAGATCGCCTGAAACGGTTGTGGACAAGGGGTTTCTGTCCGAGGGCGCGGGTACGTTGGCTGGCATGGGCCGTTCCGAGAGCAACCTGACGCAGGTGGGCGAGGTCGAGGTCCGCCGCTCCGCCCGACGCAAGCGCACCGTCTCGGCCTACCGCCAGGACGGTCGTCTGATCGTGCTGATGCCGGCGTCCTTCACCGCTGCCGAGGAGCGCGTTTGGATCGAGCGGATGGCCGCCAAGGTCGATCGCCAGTCGCGGCGCACCCGGGGGACCGACGAGCAGTTGATGGCGCGGGCGCGCGAGCTCTCCGATCAGTATCTGGAGGGTCAGGCCGAGCCGGCCACCGTGCGCTGGGTCGACAACATGTCCACGCGCTGGGCCTCCTGCACGACGACCTCGCGCGAGATCCGCATGTCCGACCGGCTCCAGAACATGCCCGATTGGGTCGTCGACTACGTGCTCCTCCACGAGCTGGCGCACCTCATCGAGGCCTCGCACAGCCCGTCCTTCTGGAGCTTGGTGGACCGCTATCCCCGCGCCGAACGCGCCAAGGGCTATCTCGAAGGCGTGGTCGCGGGCGGCTGACAGGCCAGAGCCACCAGCTCGACCATGTCCGGCTCGTCGGTGGGCAGGTTGTCGATGTCGAACCAGGCGACATTGAGGGATTCGTCGCTGGTCGCGAAGGCGGTATCCGCCTCGACCCGCGCCACGAACCGCACGTCGAGGTGGGTGACGGGTCCCCGCGGGTCGCAGAAGTCGACCACGTGCTTCGACAGATGCACGGGCGTCTCGTTCACGAGCAGGTCCGCGATGCCGGACTCCTCGGTTCCCTCCCGTCGGGCCGAGGCGATCAGGTCGGCGTCCTCGAGCTCGATGTGCCCACCGAAGGCGAACCAGCGCTGTGCCTTGGCGTGCAGGTTGAGCAGCACGCGGTCGCGGTCGCGTGAGGTGATCAGCACGCCGGCGGTGAGGTGCCGGGGGAAGCAGCTCTTGAGCAGGCCGTCCTCGTGGGCGGTCAGATGACTCAGGTACTCGGTCTGGAGCGCAGCCTGGTCGTCGGTCGGCGCGTGCCAGGCGCTGAGAATCTCGACTGCTCGCCGGTGCGCGCTCACGAGACGGGAGGCTCGTCGGGGGAGTCGCCGCCGAGGAGCTTGTCCAGCTCGCGGTCGAACTCCTCGGAGCTCAGGTCGCTCGTCTGACCGGTCTCCTCGCCGAATCCCAGCGGGTCGTCGAGGTCGGCGGCCGTCGGCAGGAGGTCGGGATGACCCCAGACCGCGTCGCGTGCCTCGGATCCGGCACGCGAGCGCAGCGATCCCCACAAGGTCGAGGCGTCCCGAAGCCGCCGTGGCCGCAGCTCCAAGCCCACGAGTGCCGCGAACGTCGCCTCGGCGGGACCGCCGGCGGCCCGTCGACGGCGGATCGCCTCCTGCAGGGCGCCGGCGTGCGGCATCCGCTGGGCGGTCGCCTGGCCGACGACCTCGTCCACCCAGCCTTCGACGAGGGCGAGCAGCGTCTCGAGGCGCTGGAGGGCCGCCTGTTGGGCGGGCGACTGCGGCGGGTCGAACAATCCCTCGCCCATGGCCTCCTGGAGGGCCGAGGGGTTCATCGGGTCGAGGCCACGCAGTGACTACTCGACGCCGTGGACGTCGATGGTGACCCCGCGCCCGTAGTCCTCGACTGCGGCCACGAGATGGCCGCGCAGCCAGGGGACATGCGCGAACAGCCGCTGGTGAGCAGCCTCGCGGAGAGCGAGGTACAGCTCGACGTCGTGCAGCTCGAGTCCCAGCCCTTCGGCGAAGGTGGCGACGTTGGTGGTGACCAGGGCGGCGGTGCCGTGCGGGCTGAGGGGAAGGCCGACGTCGGAGGAGGTCAGGACCTCGCCGGCGAGGGTCCCGATCGCTTGACCTGCTTGCCCGCCGAACATCGCACCGCCGGCCTTGCCGATGAATCCGAGGAGGGGTCCGGCCGCGGCGCGGGCCTCGTCAGGGAGCGCGGTCGACATCGCTGCCACCACGTGCTCGGCAACCGGCTCCACCAACACCTTCCAGACCGGCATGGTGCCCTCGACCCATTCGGCGCGGCTCCAGGCAGCGGTGGTCGAGATGCCTGAGGGTATCGCGGTGATCTCATCGAGCCAATGGTCTGCGAGCCGGAAGGCATCGGCGACGCGGTGACCGTCCCCGCTGGTCGCGCTCGGGTCGGGCGCCGCGGCCACCGTCCGCCGAGCGATGTCCGTGGCGAGGCTCCAGTTCACCGAGCCCTCATAGGGCGCGAACATCGCCTGGAACTGACCCATGAGGGCGCTCAGGTCGAGCCCGGCGGGCATGCCCGGAAGGCCGCCCTGCGGCACGTTGGCTCCCATGGAGCGCAGGAATGCCTCGAGGGGGTTGGGCTCGTCGGGAGACTCGGGGGTTGGATCGGGAGCGTCCATACCCTCAAACGTACCGGGGTGAGGCACGATGAAGACGTGGCGATTCTCTTCTGGCTCCTGCCCGCGCTGGTGGTGGCGTGCGCTGCGTCGGCCTGGGCCGCGTGGATGGGCCGGGGTCGCCCGCATCTGCTGGAGAGAGGCGAGGAGGCCCAGGCGCGCGCGCAGCAACGCATGGCCGATGCTCTGGCCAAGCCGCACATCGTCTCCACGCAGACCGCGGCCCTCCCGCGCGAGCGCAGCACCGGTGTCGCCGTGCGCCGCGTGTGACTCCTGACCTCGGATGAGTTCCGCCCATCACGCCGCATCGGGGCCCACAGCCCACGCTTGGGCTCGAATGAGAAGGTGTGCCCTATGACTGCGCGACTTCGGGCGACCCTTCTGGCGGCTGCCCTCTTCGTCGCGTTCACCGTCGCCCTCTTCGTCCAGCCGACCGGCTACAGCCTGCTGTCACCGGGCCCCACGGTGGACGTGCTCGGCTCCAACGGATCCGCGCCGATCATCACCATCAAGGGGCACCAGTCCTATCCCGATACGGGTCAGCTCCGGATGCTGACGGTGATCGAGATGCCGCCCGGCCAGAGCCTCTCGCTCACCAACGCCATCCATCAGTGGCTCGCGGACGGGACCTCGGTCTACCCGAGCGACTTCCTCTATCAGCCGGGCACCACCGCCTGCAGCGCCGACCAGGAGGGCGCGAGCGAGATGACCTCGGCGCAGGACCTGGCCAAGGCGGCCGCTCTGCGTCAAGCCGGCATCAGCGTTCCAACCACGAGCCATGTCGGCATCGTCGGCGTCTCGTGCTCGGGGCCGTCCTACGGAAAGCTCCAGGTCGGTGATGTGCTGGTCTCGGTCGCGGGCCATCCGGTGGCATCGCCGCAGCAGGCCGTCACCGCCGTGCGCGCTTACAAGCCCGGCGACCTCGTTCCGATCGTGATCCTGCGCGGCGGAAAGTCGGTCAGCATGTCGATCAGGTCCATCGCGGCCGGAAGCAAGGGGGTCGATGCGACCCGACCGCGGATCGGCGTCACCCTCGCGCTGAGCCAGCAGTTCCGGTTCCCGTTCCCGATCACCATCAACATCCCCGACAGCATCATGGGTCCGTCCGCGGGCATGATGTTCGCTCTCACGATCTACGACAAGCTGACGCCCGGCTCGCTGACGCACGGTCACGACATCGCCGGCACGGGGACGATCGACGCCTCGGGCGCAGTCGGTCCGATCGGCGGCATCGCGCAGAAGGTCCGCGGCGCCCAGCGTGACGGCGCCCAGCTGTTCCTCGCGCCCGCCTCCAACTGCGACGAGCTGCGGCACGCGACCTACGACCACGCGACCATGCGGGTCGTGAAGGTGAGCACGCTCGCCCAAGCCATCAAGGCCGTGGAGACCTGGACTGCCCATCCCGACGCCGCCCTGCCAGGATGCTGAGATGAGCGCCGTTCCCCATCCCGAGCTCGCACCGCTGGTCCGCGAGCTCGAGCAGCATGCCGCCGGATCCGGGTGGGACCGGCCGGCCCAACTCTTCGCGCTGGTCCCGACCGCCGACCTGATCGAGCGCGAGCCCGGCCTCGCGGCATTGCTTGCCAACGCCGGCGCGCTGACGCCGGTGGAACAGGACGACCTCCCCGACGCCGACCTCGAAGAGTCGCTGCACCAGATCGTCTGGGGTCCCGAGGTCGTCGGGGTGGCAGCGATCGCCGAGCGGCTCATGGAGGGCGGCGAGGAGGTGCGCGTGGTCGCCGCGGCGCATCGGGACGGCGGCTCGTGGTGTGCGCTGCGGATGCGTTCCCACGATGAGGAGGCGTCGGTGCTCGTGGGACCGGACCTGGTGCCCGGTCTCGTCGAGTTGCTGTCGTCCACCTTGGATGACGGGGACTCCTCGGAGCCAGCATGAGCCGGCCCGCACGGATCGCGACGTCGGTCGCGCTCGGTGTCGTCGCCCTGCTGGTCGTGGTGATCATCGCTGCCAACCTGGTCACCAACCGTCTATGGTTCGCCTCGCTCGGCTTCGGTGGGGTCTACGACCGCCAGCTGGAGGCGAAGGCGACGCTGTTCTTCGGCTTCGGCATCGCGATGGGGGTGCTCGTCGCCGCCAACATCGCCCTGGGATTCGCCCTCCGGCCGATGCTGGTGGGGGGGCCGGAGATCACCGGCCTGACCCGGTACCGAGCGTTCTTCGCGCCGATCCACCGGCGCTCCCTGGTGGTCGTCGGACTGGTCGTCGGACTCGGTGCAGGGCGGGTCGCGTCCTCCCACTGGCAGACGCTCCTGATGTGGCGCTTCGGCGGCGCCTTCGGAGTCAAGGACCCGTACTTCCACCGGGACGCGGGCTTCTACGTCTTCGACCTGCCCTGGTGGCACTTCGTCACCGAGTTCGCGATGACCGGACTGGTGTTCAGCCTCGTGGCGGCGACGCTGGTCCACTATCTCTTCGGCGGCCTCCGCCTGCAGCCGGTGGACCGTCATCTGAGCAGAGCGGCCGGTGCGCACCTGGCGGGAATCGGTGCGGCCATCCTCGTGCTCAAGGCGGTCCAGACCTGGCTCGGCCGCTACGACCTGGTGACCCGGCCGGGGGACACCTTCAGTGGCATGTCCTACGTCGGCTATCACGCGATCCTGCCGGGCCAATCGCTTTTGACCGGGATGGCGCTCGTCTGCGCGGCGCTGCTGGTCGTGGCCGCGTGGCGGACCCAATGGCTGGTGTCCTCGGTGGCCATCGCACTCTACGCCGTCGCCATCGTGGGCATCGGGGTGATCTGGCCGGCGGCGATGCGAAGCACCTCGGTCGACGGCCAGGAGCTCACGGCGGAGGCATCTTTCGTTCCGCACAACATCACCGCGACACGGCAGGCCTACGGCATCGCCACCGCCCGCACGATCCGCGATGCCGTGTCGACGCCGGTGGTCAAGGAGCCCCAGCGCGATGCAGTCGTGCAAGGAGTCCGGACCGACCTCCAGCGCCCTTCGGCGGCCCTCGGCCTCCTCGCCCGCGCCGACGTCGGCTACTACCCGGTCGTCGGCAAGCAGACGGAGCTCCTGGTGGGCGCCCGCCGCATCAAGGGTCACGACCTGTTCAGCGCCGGCTTCGCCAACCCCGCCGGAGCGACTGCCGCCAGCGCGACGCAGGGATGGTGGACCCCGAGTCAGCTCCGGTCGTTCCTCGGTCTGACGGACGCCTCCCTCTCGATCGACCCCGCCCGGTTCGGCTACGCGGTCGTTCCGGCCGCCGGCTCGGGTGCGATGAACGGGTACTCGCTCTCGTCGTGGTGGACCCGGGCGGCTGCCGCCGTTCGCTTCGCCGACCCCGACCTGATGAGCGCCGGTGGACGACTCGTCGACTTCCGTCAGCCCCTCCAGCGTGTGCAGCAACTAGCGCCGTGGCTGACGCTGGATCCGCAGATCTACCCGGCCGTGGTCGACCGTCGTGTCGTCTGGGTCCTCGACGCCTACACCGCCTCGGCGACCTACCCGGAGTCGCAGGTGGCATCACTGGCCGCCATGACCGCGGACGCCGACAACCCGCGACCCACCTTCGGCTCCGATACCGGCGATGCGGTCAACTACCTCCGCAACAGCGTCAAGGTGGTGGTCGACGCCTCCACCGGTGCGGTCACCTTCTACGCCTGGGACGAGAAGGATCCGATCCTCGCCGCGATGCGAGCCGCCTTCCCGGACCTCGTCCAGCCCAAGTCGGCGATCCCGGCACCATTGGCGACCGTGCTGCGCTACCCGACGTTGTTGTTCTCCGTCCAGCGTGCTGCCCTCGCGACCTATCACCTGACCGATCCGACCGCTTTCCTGACGAACCGCGACCACTGGTCGGTCGCCATCGATCCGCAGAACCCGGACCTGGCCGCACCGGCCCTGCGCGGGCTCGCGGTGAACTCGACCGGAAGGCTGTCGCCCACCCTGACCAGCTCGTACACCGATGCCTCCGGCGCGATCACCCAGGCCTATCTCGCGGTCGACACCGACGTCGCCTCCGCCGATTTCGGCAGGTTGGAGCTCCACGTCCTCCCGCAGAACCCGCTCCTGGTCGGGCCGGCGGTGGTCGCCAAGCGGTTCAGCGATGATTCCCGTGTGGTGGCACTCCGCACCAGCCTGAAGGCGATCCGTTATGGAGCGCTCCTGACCGTCCCGCTTCAGGGCGGTGTGCTCCAGGCGCAGGCGATCTATGGTGCGGACGTGCAGCCCGGTCAGGCGAAGGCCTTCGTCGCCACGTTCGGCGACGGGGTGGGCTACGGCCCGACGCTGGCGGCGGCGATCATGGACATCTCTCGCCCGCACCCGGCCAAGACGCACGCGTCCGAGTCTTCGCTGAGCCTGGTGCGCCAGGCGGATGCGCTGTTGGCACAGGCCGACGTCGCACGAGCGAAGGGCGATCTCGCCCTGTATCAGCGGGACGTCGCCAAGGCGAAGATCCTGCTGGACCGGGCGTTGCGGGATCCTGGACTGAAGGCGCCGACAGCGTCCGCATCGCCGACGACCGGTTCGAGCTGATGGGATCCAAGCGCTTCAACATCGATTGGGCCAGGACGATCGCGGGTGCACTCGCGGCCGTGGCCGCGGCGGTGGTGCTCTCGAAGCTCGGGGCCGCCGGCACCCTGATCGGAGCCGCCATCGGCAGCGTGGTCATCTCGATCGGCACCAACG
>JBQCJL010000252.1:0-3229 GCA_051952795.1 Marmoricola sp. | reverse complement strand
CGGTCACCGCGATCGTCGCATCCAACGACCTCATGGCCGTCGGCGCGTTCGCTGCCCTCCGCGAGCGGGGGCTGTCAGCGCCAGCCGATGTCGCCGTCGTCGGCTATGACAACTCCCCGCTCGCGGGGTACCGCTACCTCGGGCTCACAAGCGTCGACCCGCACAGCCGCGAGATCGGGGCCGAGGCCGCCCGCACCGTGCTGGCGCGCCTCGCGAACCCGGAGGCTCCGCCGCGGCGGGCCCTCATCGACCCGACCCTCGTGGTCCGCGCGTCGACTGCTGAGTAGCTTCCGACGCTCGCTCCTGTCCGCTTCTTCCCGGCCGACACGGCTGAACAGCGGGACACCCCGCGCTTCGGACTGATTGGGAAGTATCAACCGGACAGGAGCACGCTAGGCGGATTCAATTGATCGTCGCAACACGTTCTTCTTGAACAGATCGTAGGTGTTCGTCCCATGCTTCGGCGGGTGTCCTCCATCCGAGTCGCTTCCGTGGCCGGGTGTTGAGGGCGTGTGCGACTGCGGTGAGATCGTCCGGGCTCCAGCGTGAGAGGTCGGTGCCCTTGGGAAAGTACTGACGCAGCAGGCCGTTCGTGTTCTCATTCGTGCCTCGTTGCCAGGGGCTGTGCGGGTCTGCGAAGTAGACCTTCAGGCCCGTGTCGATCGTGAACTGGGCGTGGGCGGACATCTCCTTCCCGCGGTCCCAGGTGAGCGATCGTTTGAGTTCGGCGGGCATCGACGCCATCGCCTGTGCCAGGGCCTTGTTCATCGAGGCAGCGCCGTAGCCTGACAGCGCCGGACCGTTCTTGATTATCGGCTGCTCCCTCCACCCTTCCTCTCGGGGAAGGTGGACGAGGGTGGTGTAACCGGTGGTGCGCTCGATGACGGTGCCGATCGCGGACCTGTCGGTGCCGATGATGAGGTCTCCCTCATGGTGCCCGGGTATCGCGCGGTCCTCGGCTTCGGTGGGACGCTCGCTGATGAGCACGTCCGGTGTCACATGGGCCCATGCCACGCGCTTGGCCCTCGCGCGGGGCATCCGCAGGGCGCGACCGGTGCGCAGGCAGAGGATGAGCTCGCGCTTGAGCGCCCCGCGGCCTTCGATGAAGAGTGCCTGGTAGATGGCCTCGTGGCTGATCCTCATGGTCTCATCATCCGGAAAGTCGATCTTCAGCCGGTTCGAGATCTGCTCGGGGCTCCACGCCTTGACCCACCGACGGTCCTCGCGATGGGGCTTGTTCTGGCCTTTCCATTCCCGTTCCTGCGGGCCGGGGACGGCGTCGCCGTTGGGCATCGTGATCTTGCCCGACAGGCGGTCCTCGACGTACTCGCGCAACTGGTCGTTCTCGGCGAGCTTAGAGGGCCTGGGACGGCGCGCGTACAGCTCGGCCTTCCAGTGCGCGACGCTGGCCCGATAGTCGAGCCTGCCACCTCGGGTAGCGGCGTTGCGTCGCAGCTCCCTCGAGATCGTCGACGGGCTCCTCCCGAGGGCACCTGCGATCCCGCGCACCCCTTCGCCGAGGGCGTGCAGGATCGCGATCTCCTCACGCTCGGCGAACGAGAGGTACCGGCCCGACGGCGCTGGCCACGAGTATGGTGTCATCCCGCCAGCGTGCCGGAACCACCGCTGGCCAACAGCCTGCGCCACGCCCACCGCATCGGCCGCTTCCCGAGGGAGCTTCCCCGTGGCGATCTGGTCCCAGAACTCCCGCTCCTTCGAACGCGGAAGGCTCGGCGCGCCGGGGGACCTCATCGGAGCCCTGCCCGTCACCTCACGCACCCAACCCGATGGTCTTCCCACAACACCCTCCTGACCTCGGGTGTTGCGACCACCGGTTGAACCCCTCCAATACCGCGCCATTCGCTACACCGAACGCCTCGCCGAGGCCGATGCTGTGGCCTCCGTCGGGTCCCGCGGGGACAGCTACGACAACGCCATGGCCGAGGCCCTGAACTCCCTGTTCAAGGCCGAGCTGATCCGCAACAAGGGACCCTGGCGCGACATCGGCCACCTCGAGATCGCCGTGGCCGAATGGGTCGACTGGTACAACCACCGGCGCCTGCACGGCGAGCTCGACCACGTCCCGCCCGCCGAATACGAAGCGGCCCATGCCGCATCAGCCCAACAACCAGAACTCACGAAAACCAACTAAAGAGGTCTCCACCAAACCCGGGGCTTGACACTCGAGGCCGCCACCGCAGCCCTGGAGCAGCAGGCCGCCTGACCCGCGGCCAGGAGCCTGTGCCGGGTCCTCCCCTCGGAGGAGAATCGGAGGAGGAACCTCGGCGCCTCCGCCGCACCTCGGCACCGGCGACAGAGCCTTCCGATGCCGCACACATGGAGGCCATGGAAACCATGAGCCCAGCGCAGGAAGCCGCCTCCCTCTACCTCCTCGCCCGCACAGGCGCCGACGCCGAGCGCGCCGCCGCAGGACGCCTGGCGATCGAGTCCGACGAGCAGGCCTTCGACGACCTCGCCGGCTAGGGCGACCGCGACCTCGTCGAGTACGAGGTCCGCGACGACGCGAAGCTCCTGCGCGCGATCGACGACCTCGGCGACCTCGAGCCCGAGCACGCCGCGCACTTCGGCCAGTACCTGGCCGAGCAGCTGGTCGAGAACGCCGTGCAGGACGAGGCCGACTACTGGCTGGGCCGCTACCGGGCCGAGTCCCAGCAGCCAGCCGACCAGGCCGAAGCCTACGAGCCCGAGGACCCCAAGCACCCCCGCAACCAGGCCCTCCTGGGGTAGGCCCCGCCGCGGGGTGCTCCCCGCCGCACACACCCGGAGCATGAGCACCCCCGTCGCCCGCCAGCCCCGCGGCATCCCCGCCGGCGGCCAGTACGCCCCGGCCATCCACGCCGAACCCGAGACCGCGCCCTTGCGCGGGATCACCGACCCGTTCCTGGCCAGCATCGTCAACTCCCGCCACCACGACGGCGAGCCGTTCCTCGACCTGGGAGCCGAGGAGCTCTCCGTGGTCCGGGACCACCTCGCCAGCACCGGGGACTTCAGCTACCGGGCGCTCCGCATCGCCGCCGAGGAGGCCTACCTGCTCGAGCGCCACTACACGCCCGCCGAGTACGAGCGGTACCTCTCCGAGCGCGGGGACACCACCGCCTGGCACGGCGACCCGGACGCCGTCCGCCGGGACATCGAGCAGATGCGCAAGGACGACCTCGCCGCCGCAGCGGCTCCCCCCGTCGTCCCCGGCCCGCGGCCGCACACAAAG
>JBQCJL010000251.1:0-9152 GCA_051952795.1 Marmoricola sp. | reverse complement strand
GAAACCCGATAGCACACGTGGTGGGTTCCGGTGGAGTTGTAGAGCGTGACAGTCCCGCCCTTGAAGAGGTGCAGCAGCAGGTTGTTGCCCAGGGCGAGTCCACCCTGGTTCGTGCGCAGGGTCCCGTTCGGGAAGTACACGTGCGCATCCATCGCGACACTGCCCGAGCCGTAGCCCGGAGGGTAGCCCCGGTTGTACCAGCCGAACTCGTGCAGGCCGGTGCTCGTCTTCGGCGGCGCGGCCATCTGCCCGGAGCTGGTCATCCCGACTCCCAGCACATGCACGCTCCCGATGCCGCTGCTGACCACGGCGCGTGTCGGTGTGAAGTAGCCACGATTCGAGGTGCAGCTCGTGACCGCATCGCTGATCGGCGCATTCACGATCGCGACGAAGCTCCCCAGCATGAGCACCGACGCGACCCCCGCCGCGAGTTTCCAGAAACGCATCTCGACCTACTCCTCATTGATGGAAGGGTTCCCGGTGCAACCCCCCTCGCGACGGTCGCACCGGGCATGTCTCCTACTGCTCAGACGTCCCGGCGCCTCCGGAACCTGGACACCACCATCAGCGCCAGACCCACCGCCAGCGCGCCGAGCGCGATCAGCAGCCAGCGCAGGTCCGGACCACCGGTGTTGGGCAGCGTCGGGTTTCCGGGTCGGATCACCGGCAGCGCCGGTGGGTCCGTGATGGCTCCGGCCTGGACCGTGGTCGTAGCGGTAGCGGCCACGACCACGCCCTTGATCACCCGGGCCGTGGTGGACGGGAGGGCGAAGTTCGGCGGCGGAGCGATCTCGGTGATGGTGTAGGTGCCCGTCGGGACGTTCACCACCTCGAGGTAGCCGGCTCGGCTGTCGGCATCGTTCGAGCCGTTGTCGATCACGGTCTTGCTGAACGCGAACACGGTCTTGGCCGCTCCAGCCGTCGCCACCAACGTGAACTTGGCACCCCCGAGCAGCACCGGGCTCTTGGTCAGCGAGCTCAGCTTGCGCCAGGCGATCGCGCCGAAGCGGTCCGTGACGGCGCCTGCGGTGACGGCGGCCGTGTTGTCGTTGACGGTGATGGTCGCGTGCAGCGGGTTGCCGGATGCCGGGAAGAGGTAGCCCGGGGGCGGCACCGTCTCGGTGACCGTGTAGCTCCCCGTCATCAGGCCTTGGAGCTCGAAGACGCCCGGGGCGGCATTGGTGTCGCAGGCGACGCCCGGCGTCGTCGGGTCGGCGGGCTGAGGGGCGCAGACGCCCGACCCCGTGTTGTCCACGACGTCGTAGAGCACGCCACCGGGGAACGTGACGCGGAAGGTGGCACCGCCCAACGGGGTCACTCCGTCCGGGCCGTCCTTGGTCCACGTGATCGCTCCCAGGGGATCGCTCAGCGTTCCCGCGCTCACCGGGCCGCCGTTGTCCGTGATCCCGATGGACGCGCTCAGCGGGTTGCCCGAGGTGGGCATCAGGTATCCGGGCGGCGGCGTGATCTCGGTGATCGTGTACGAGCCGGTGGCCAAGCCGTCGAGTTCGAAGACACCGCCCGCCGCATTGGTGTCACAGGCGGTTCCCGGAGTCGACGGCGTCGCGGTCACCGGTGTGCAGGTGCCCGAGCCGGTGTTGTCGGCGACGTTGTAGAGCAGTCCGCCGGGGTAGGCGACCTGGAAGGTCGCCCCACCGACGGGCGTCAGTCCGGCCGGGCCCACCTTGGTCCAGGTGATCGCACCGAGAGGATCGGTCAGCGTGCCGGCGTTCACCGGGCCCGCGTTGTCCGTGATCCCGATGGTCTTCTGCAGCGGGTTGCCGGTGGCCGGCAGCAGGTAGCCGGTCGGCGGGGTCACCTCGGTGATCGTGTAGTCACCGGCGGGGACCGCGTCGAGCTCGAAGTTGCCGCCCGAGGCGTCCGTGTCGCACGCGACGCCCGGAGTGTTGCCCACCGGCTGAGAGGGCACACAGCCTCCCGCCCCGGTGTTGTCCGCCACGGTGTAGACGGAGCTGTCGGGGAAGGTGACCTGGAACGTCGCTCCGGCCAAGGGCGTCTGTCCGTCGGGGCCGACCTTGTGCCAGGCGATCCGACCCAACGGGTCGGTGATCGTGCCGGCCTGGACCGTGGCGACGCCGGCAGCCGGCACGGTGGCCGACAGCGCCGGGCTGTTGCTGGTCGGGAGCAGGTAGCCGGTCGGCGGGGTCACCTCGGTGATCGTGTAGTCACCGGGGGCCAGCCCGTGGACCAGGATGTCGCCGGCCGTGCTCGACGAGTCGTTGGTGCCGTTGTCGGTGACCAGCTCGCTGAAGTGGTTGGGGCCGTCGAGGCGGAAGGTCGCCCCTCCCAACGGCGTCACGCCGTCGGGACCGACCTTGTTCCACTCGACGGAGCCCTGGCCGTCCGTCACGGGTCCGGCGTCGACGGTCGTCCACGAGGTGTCCGTGATCGTCGGCGTCAACACCGTCGGCGACAGCGTGTATCCGGCGGGCGCCACCGTCTCCACGATGGAGTACGTGCCCGTCTTCAGGTCGTCCAGCTTGAAGGCGCCGCCTGCCGGGTCGCTGTCGCAGGCGGTTCCGGGCGTCGGACCCGAGGGCGCGGCCGGCACGCAGGCCGGCGGGAGGCCAGTGTTGTCGACGACGTTGTAGACGCCGCCACCGCCCGGGAAGGACACCTGGAAGGTGGCTCCCGACAGCGCCGCACCGTTCGGGTCCTGCTTCTGCCAGGCGATCGAGCCGAGCGGGTCGGTGAAGTGCCCAGCGCTGGTCGTCGTGGTGCTGTTCACCACGACGCCGGTGATCGTGTCGTTCGGCGACTGCGGCAGCAGATAGCCGGTCGGTGGTGCCGTCTCGGTGATCGTGTAAGTACCCGCCGGCAGATCAGTGAGCGTCAGATGACCGGCGGCGGTATCGCCGTCGTTGGTGCCACCGTCGACTACGGTCCGGCTGAACGTGTGACCCGGCGTGGACCACGGCGCTGCGAATGCCGCGCCGCCGGTGGCGGTGACCGTGAACGTCGCGCCGTTGACCGTCACCGGTGCGCTTGTCGTCGCGTCCCACTTCTCCCAGCTGATGGAGCCGAGGGGGTCCTTGAACGTGAGGGCATACGTCGTCGCAGCGACCGTCGGACCGGCGATCGTCTGGAAGCTCGGTGTATCGGTGAAATAGCCAGAAGGCGGAGTCGTCTCCGTGACCTTGATGTTGGTCGCCCCGATCTGAACCTGATCGAGGGTGACCACGCCGTTCACCGTGCCATCGGCGTCCCCGGTGCCGCCGTCAGTGACGACCAGGGAGGACGTCGCGTAGTTCGGCGCCGACGGCGACAGGGTCGGGTTCGGCTCGAACGTGAAGGTGGCCGGGTTGTTGGTGATCGTGGTGCTGGACTCGTCCTGCTTGGTCACCTTGATGATCGCGCACGGGTTCGGCGAGTGGACCTGTCCCTGGGCGAAGTCCTTGATCTCCGCCGTATCCGACAGCGACGACACCGAGCGCACATTGAGCTGGCCGAACACGGTGGCACCGCAGGTGTCGGGCACGTAGCCGGCCGCGGTCAGATCGACGGCGAACTCGGTGAACTGGTTCGCGACGAGCGACCCGGACGGGTTGTTGAGCGCGGCGATCGGGCTGTTGAACTGGCTCGGCGAGGTGATCGTGCCGTCGTTGACGAGGCCGTAGAAGTCGTTCGTCAACGCCTGGTCCTGCACCCACGCGCTGCCGTTCCACCGGTCGCCGCTCGCGGTCACCTGCCAGCTGCCCGAGCCATGGTCGGTGATCTGGAGCCGGATGTCGTTGGCCGTGCGGTCGGGCACCGAGATGGTGTGGTCGGCGCTGAGCGTGTTCGCCTTCTGGTTGAGCTCGACGAAGTAGTCGACGGTGCCGGTGGTCGCCTGCCGCTCGATGCCCATGTAGGCGTAGATGTGGTTGTTCGGCCCGATGTGCGACCAGAAGTAGATGTTGCCCATGTCGCTCTTGGAGGGCGCGCCCGCCGCTCCGTTCGCGGTCCACTGACTGGGGGCCTGCCCCTCCTTGCTGCCGCTGGAGTAGACCGAGGTGTCATTGGTGCCGAGGGGGTCCGGGACAGCGGGCTGCGGTTGCGACCCTCCCGAGGCATTGGTCTGCACGACGGGGCTGTCCCAGTCGATGCTGCCGGCCGGCGGCGGAACCGCCGGACTGCCGGTGCCGTAGTCGGCGGCGGTCAGGTTGCCGTCGATCTGGAAGCCGCCCAGCACTTGATTGCCGGTCGCGTTGGCCCAGGTGACAGCGGGAACGCCGACGAGAGCTGCTGTCATGGTGCTGGCGGCGATCAACGCCCACCGGGAGCGACCGTGCTTGTGAGCGGCGTGGCGCGGAAGCGCGCGAGAACGACGAAGGCCCATGAATTTCCCCGTTCACTCTGGGCCCCTCCCCCTGGGCAGTCACCGTAGCAGCGTTCAGGTGCACTCAGAAAGAGCTAGAAATCACCTCTTGTGACCATTGCCATATCGGTAGTCAGCGATCTATCAGGTTGCCGTCAGGCCCGCCCGCCACCGTGATGCCATGACCACAACCACGGTGTCGAGAACGAGACAGATCCTCAACAAGGTCCCCGAGGTCACGATCTACTTCTGGATCATCAAGTGCCTCTGCACGACCATCGGCGAGACGATGTCTGACAACCTGATGGGCCGCGTCGCCGTCGGCGGCGACAACGCCACGCCTGACCAGCTGCAGGTCGCTCTCTACAAGGTGGCGGCCATCACCGTGGTCGTGCTGATCGCGTTGTTGGCGGTGCAGTTCCGGCTCAAGCGCTACGTGCCCGCGGTCTACTGGGCCAACATCGTGGTCATCAGCGTGCTGGGTACGCAGATCACCGACATGTTCGAGGGGCAGGGCGACCAGCCGAACAACATGTGGGCCATCACCATCGTGTCCGTCGCGATCCTCGAGAGCGTGTTCCTGGCCTGGTGGCTCGTCGAGCGCACCCTGTCGATGCATTCGATCCGCACCTACCGGCGTGAGGCCTTCTACTGGCTGGCCATCCTGGCGACGTTCGCCACGGGTACCGCGGTCGGTGACCTGATCGCCGAGAAGTTCAACCTCGGCTACCTGACCACCCTGGGCCTCTTCGCGGCGATCATCGCGGTGATCGCGGTGCTCTGGAAGCTGACGCCGATCAACGGCGTGCTCGCCTTCTGGCTGGCGTACATCATGACCCGCCCGCTGGGCGCGTCGACGGGCGACTGGCTCTCCCAGCAGGGCAACCAGGGTCTCAACCTCGGCACCACGACCACCAGCTACCTCTTCCTCGGCATCATCGTGGCGCTCGTGATCTACCTGCAGATCAGGAAGCCCGATGTGACGCCGGTGGAGCTGGTGAACGCCGACGAGGTGCACCACCCGCACCTCCCGCACCCGCACCTGCCGCATCCGCACCTGCCGCACGTCGAGGGCCGCAGCCCCGAGGCCTCGGAGTCCTAACCCGCCCCTCCGCGACCTTGCACCTATTGACGCCGAGCTTGCACTTGTTGCAGTCGAGATTGCAGTTCACGCGCAGATGCGCGAATCTCGACTGAAATAAGTGCAAGCTCGGCGTCGTTTGGTGCAAGCTCGGCGTCGTTTGGTGCAAGCTCGGCGGGGTTAGCGGGGCTTCACGGCTCAGGGCTTCAAGGCGATGACCGGGATGGGGCGCTGCGTCATCGCCCGATACCGCGAATAGCGGCCGCTGTTGTTGTCGTCGCACAGCTTGAGCAGGCGGTCGTAGTCGGGATCGCCGGGGTAGATCGCGGTCGCGGTGGCCGACCAGATCTTGCGGCGGAGCTGAACCTTGACCTCCGGGTCGGCCGTGATGTTCAGGAGCCATGCCGGTGGACGATTCGCGCCGCCGTTGGAGGCGACCACCAGCAGCGTGTCGCGATCGCGGTCATCCCGCGCATAGACCAGCGCCGAGGTGCGCTCGAGACCGGACTTGCGACCCGTCGTCCGCAGCAGGATGGTCGGAACACCGAGCAGGCGATGCCCGATCCACCCGCCGGAACGCTCGTAGAGGAACGCGTGCGTGGCGAGGAGGCGGAGGTACATGCTCACCCCCGCGATCCTGCCACAGCCGACTAGCGTCGATGGCGTCCCGACGGCTCAGCCGCGATGCGCTGTGCGATCGGCTGCCGGTGGAATCTCATGAAGGCCGCACCCCCGAGCGTCAGGGCGATGCCCACGATCAGCCACCAGATGCTCGGTCCTCCGGTATTGGGCAGGTGACCCGATCCCGTCGACGGCAGCGTGTAGGGATCGACGACGATCCGATAGTGCAGGGTCAGTGACCCCGCACTGCTGCTGCAGGTGACGGTGAGGCCGACCGTCGTCTTCGTGCTGACGGTCGGGGCCACGTAGGACGCCGTGAAGGTCGTGCCGGTGTAGTAGTGCGTGACGCCGTTGAAGTCCACCGTCCAGTGCGTGGTGGTGCTGGAGTGGCCGACCAGCTTGAGGCTCTGACCGGATTTGAGCTCCATCGACGACGGCGTGATCTTCACGGAGCAGCTCGCCGCGGGGTATGCCTGGGCAGGCGGCGATTTCAGCACCAGCCCGCCGAGCGGCACCACCACGAGCAGCGCCAACGAGGCCATGATCCGCACGAGGATGGGGCCTCGCGCTGCCAGTCTTTCGCCCATCATTTCCAGCTCCCCCGTCTCCAAACCATCAGAGAACCCCTTGCACTGTGAACGAGGTCACAGTGCAAGGGGTTATCGGCAAACTCTGAGTAAATGAATCAGGGGGCTTCGACGTCGCCCCGCCAGGCACCGGTGGCGCTGCCGTGTGCCTCGACGAACTCCTTGAATCGCTCCGCATCGCGCTTGACCTGGTGGTCGTCGATCTGCAGGGCCGACCCGATCTTCTCGACCAGGTCCGAGGGCTCCCAGTCGATCTGGGTGGTGACCCGCGTCTTGCCCTCATCGAGTCGGTGGAAGGTGACCACGCCAGCGTGCTTGCTCTCGCCGCTGGTGCTGCGCCACGCGATCCGCTCGTCCGGGTGCTGTTCGGTGATCTCGGTGTCGAACTCGCGCTCGACGCCCGCGATGTTGGTCACCCAGTGGTTGTGCGTGTCGTCCAGCTGCGTCACCTTCTCGACCCCGGACATGAACTCGGGGAAGGACTCGAACTGGGTCCACTGGTTGTACGCGACGCTGACGGGGACGTCGACGTCGACGCTTTGCACGATCTGGCTCATGAAGTCTCCTCGTAGGATTCGACGGGTTCTCTCAGGCCGTACCCGACCCACGGCGCGCGAAACCCTCCGCCGCGTCAGTCGTCGGTCACATCCAGCAGAGCCGCGACCGCCCGGTCGAGGGAGTCCTGGGATCTCGGCACCCGGTCGAGTACCACGCCTTCGTTGAAGAGATCGATCACGCGGGGATCGATATACGAGGCTCGCGCGATGGCAGGGGTGTTGCCGAGAAGATCGGACGCGGCCGTGACCGCCTCACTCACCCGACGTTGCCTCGCCCGCACCGAGGTCGGAACCGGGCCGCTCGCCAGCGTCGCCGCGGCGATCGCGGTGGCATGCCAGGTGCGGAAGTCCTTGGCGCTGACCTCGAGGCCGGTGAGCTCGCGCAGGTGTGCGTTGAGCTCGTCAGGGCTCACGGGTGACCACCGCCGGCCCGCCTTGGAGGCGAGCACACGGGCCGACTTCGGTCGCCGCGCAAGCACACCGCGCACGATGCGAACCACGTCGTCGTCGTCGATGCGGATCTCGTGATCGATGCCGGCCTTGCCCTGGAACCGGAACCACAGCGCGCCGTCCTGGCTGCGGACGTGCTGGCGCTCGAGCGTGGTGAGCCCATGGCTGCCGCTCTCCACCGACGTCTCCGACCCCGGCCGGAAGCAGCCCAGGTCGAGCAGGCGGATCCCCACAGCGAGCACCCGCTGCCGCTCGATGGCCTCGTCGCCCGGTTCGGCGCGGAGATCGCGTCGCAGGCGCGCACGCACGTCGGGGAGCCGCGAGCCGAAGACCGCCACCCGATCGAACTTCTCCAGATCGCGCTTCACCCGCCAGTGCGGGTGATAGAGGTACTGACGTCGCTGCGCCGCGTCGGTTCCGACCGCCAGCAGATGGCCCCGCGGATACGGACAGATCCAGACGTCGGTCCACGCCGGCGGGATCGCCATCTCACGGATCCGTTGGACATCCTCGGCCGGCAGCGGCGCGCCGGTCTCGTCGAGGTAGCGGAAGCCGCGCCCGTGCCGCACCCGGGTCCACCCGGGCTCCGAGCAAGAAACTCGGCGTAATCTCACGGCGACTCCTGGCGATCTGGCTGACTGACAGTCGTGTATACCCATCCGCTCGTGGCTTGACGCGGCTGTGAGGCTGGAACCATGGACGTCTCCGAGTTGCTGATCGACGCATTCACCCGCATACGCGACGAGATCCCCGGTGTTCTCGACGGCCTGGACGAAGCCGCGCTGACCTGGCGGCCGGGTCCGGACGCGAACACCATCGGATGGCTCGTCTGGCACCTGGCCCGCGTGCAAGACGATCACATCGCCGAGGTGGCCGGCCAGCCGCAGGCGTGGATCGAGGCAGGGTGGGTGGAGCGGTTCGGGCTGCCGTTCCCGCCCGAGGCCCACGGCTACGGACACAGTTCCGAGCAGGTCGCCCAGGTGCGCGACGTGGGCGCCGAGCAACTCGCGGCCTACTACGCGGACGTAGCCGAGCGCTCGCTCGGCTACCTGGCGACGCTTGCGGACTCGGACTTCGATCGCGTGGTGGACGATCGCTGGGACCCACCGGTCACCCTCGGAGCACGGTTGGTGAGCGTGATCGGCGACATCTCCGCCCACACCGGCCAGGCCGCTTACGTGCGGGGTATGTGGGAGCGAAGGGCCGACTGATCAGGCCGTGTCGAACCAGGGGTCGCGGAGGTCGTAGAACGTCGCCCCTTGCATGACGTCCTGAAGCACATCCCTGATCTCGGCGGGCGGCTCCTTCTGCTCGCCGGCGCGGGCGTCCGCCTCGGAGGTGAACGCGATCGTCTCGGTGAAAGCGCCGTCGGGCTCGAGTGCCAGCGTCGCGCCGAGGATGTCCGGACGGTTCTCCTGGATCATCGCCGAGTCGGCCACCATCGCCTTCAGCCGCGCAGGGTCTCCCGCGCACCCTCGGATGACCTGGACGAACCCGGCCTGGTCCGAACCGCCGTCCAGCAGCAGCGTCACGTCGTC
>JBQCJL010000250.1:0-10757 GCA_051952795.1 Marmoricola sp. | reverse complement strand
GGTAGCGGGTGACTGGGTCGAGCTGACCCGATGGCATGACGGCAGGGTCACCCTCGCGGGTCGCGCCGGCCCTCTGGGATGCCCCGAGACCATGACGCGGCGCCCGCGTCTGCGTCTGGTCAGGTAGGGCCGTCGGCCGCGCGGTATCGGACCGGCTGGATGCCGTCCGCACGGCGGATGATGGCGACCGATCGTGCCGTCGCCAGGTCGTCGACGCCCAGGTCCGGAATCGCTCCATACTCCCCGGCGATGCGCTGCGCGAGCCATGGCGCGGTGTCGCGTCCGGTGACCCAGGACCCGTCGGCGCGCTGAGCGATGACCGGACCGGCGGTGGAGGTCACGAGGATGCCCTGGTGATCTGCCCAGAGGCCGCAGTCCGCCTCGGTCGTCGCCAGAACCTGCTCGTCCTCGAGGCGGGAGAAGGTCGGCAAGCCGTCGGTCGCTCGGGGCGCGCGCCTGGCCGCCACGATGGCCGCGGTGCTCGCCGGGTGCTCGCCGACAACCGGCCGGCTCGTGATCCACAGGCGTGGTGGCTCTCCGTACATACGTGGCCAGCCGGCGCAGATCTCGACATGGCGGTCGGGATGATCGAGCACGGCGTCGTGCCATTCCGCCAGCGGCACGCGATGCCCGAGCAGGGTGGCGAGACGGTCGACCCGCGCCAGTTCGTACTCCGCCGCGACGGCACGCTCGGCCCCGGGCGGGAGGTCCACCCGGAAGCCCGCACCGAGGAAGCTGGCGCACAGGCTCGCCCATGCGGTGGCCGCAAGCTCGACCGTCGTGCCCTGCGTCCTGGTGACGACAGGATCGCTCACGTGTCGCCGCCGAGCGCGATGCGGCGGAACGCCTCGGCCCGCTCGACGTAGTCGCGGTACTCGTCCTGACTCGGAGCGCCGGGGGAGAGCAGCACGGTCGACGCCGGGTTCTCGTCGCTGTGTGCCCAGCGTGCCGCGGCGGCGAAGGAATCCGCCACCCGCCAGGTGGCCGCGGTCGAGGTCTGCTCGAGCACCGTGGCGACCCGGCGGCCGGAGGCACCGATGAGTACCACCTGCACACCCGCACCCTGGGTCGCCAGGAAGTCGACGAGGGGGGTGAAGTCGAGTCCGCGATCGGCTCCGCCGACGATCACGCATACGTCGGTCGAGCCGAGGGCACCGAGCGACGCGACCACGGCCGCGGGAGCCGTCGCCAGACCGTCGTCGATCCACCTGCGCCCGTCGGAGGACGGCACCGTCTCCATCCGGTGGGCGAGCGGCGTGAACTGCGCGAGCGCGGCGGCGAGCTCGTCAGGGCAGGCATCGGGATCGAGATCGAGGATCCGGCAGACCGCCGTCAGCGCGAGGGCGATGTTGCCGCCGTTGTGCGTGCCGAGGAGGGGGAGCGCCGCGGCAGCGATCCGATGGCCCCCCGGCCAGACCAGATCGCCGTCGTCCTGGTGGATCGTGCGATCGGAGAGCGTAATCAGCTCGGTGGTATCGGTGAGGCGACGCTCGAGCCTGCCGAGCAGATTCGGGTCGGGCGCCGAGAGGACCCAGTCGGGACCGCCGTCGACGAGGTGGAGCTTGTCGTTGTAGTAGGCCTCCTCGGATCCGTGCCAGGTGAGGTGCTCCGGGAACAGCGAGGTGGTGACGACCCAGCGCGGCGAGACGGTGAGGGACTGCGCCTGATAGCTGGAGACCTCCAACACCACGATGTCGGCGTGGGGCTCCGGCTCGTCGAGAACCGGGTGACCGATGTTCCCCAAGAGGGCGCTGCGGGTGCCGAGCGCACGGAGGAGATGGTCGATGAGCGCGGAGGTCGTGCTCTTGCCCTTGGTGCCGGTGACGCCGATGGTCCGGAACGCATTCTCGTTCAGCCACAGGTCCGTGACGCTGGTGATGACGGACCCCTGGTCGCGCAGCCGGGCGTAGAGGGGACTGGTGACGGGCACGCCGGGGGACTTGATGACGATCTCGGCCTCGAGGAGCGCCTGGACGGCATCATCGCCGATGCGCGCCTCGTACGGCGGGAGCTCGGTCAGATCAGGCTCGGCGACGACCGGGGTGACGCCGAGCTCCAGGCATCGGCGATGAGCGGCTCGGCCCTCCCGCCCGAAGCCCCAGATCGCCACCTGGTGACCGGGGAGATCACTGAATCGCATCGCGGGCAGCCGTGAAGGCGGGCGGGATGCAGTGAGCCGCCGCAGGCTCGAAGAGCTCGGCCACTGCCTCGTCCGTCAGGGTGTCGAGCGTGAGCAGGCCCAGATCCGCCCAATCGGGGCTGGTGCCGAGGAGATGCAGCGCCGCCAGACACTCACTCGGCTCGCCGACGCACTCGAACGGCTTCATCCGGCCGTCGATGTTGAAGAGCTCGAGGAAGCCCTCGCGCTGCAGCGGGTCACGCAGCAGGTCGCGCCCACCGAAGATCACGAGCAGCGCGTCCTTCTCGACGAAGGGCGCCAGCATCAGGAAGACGAACCGGCACTTGGGGCAGTCGCCGCACCAGGAGCGCCGCATCTCCGGATCCAGGTGGAAGGCGCGGTTGCAGCTGGTGAACACGTCGTGGAACTCCGTCAACCGGCCGAAGCGGCGCATGATCGCCAGCTCCGTGAACGGTCGCAGGAGCGAGAAGTACTCGAGGCCTGTGCCGGCCAGCTGCTCCCGGAGAAGTTCCTCGAAGGCCAGTCCCTTGGACCACTGGTGATTGACCTCGACCCCTCCCCACAGGGTGTTGCCGGCGGACGCACTCGCCTCGTTGCTGAAGACCACGTCGGTGAACCCGCCGCGCAGGGCGACGATGCAGGCGATCAGTGAGTTGATGGCGGTCACCGGGACATGGCCGTTGAGAGCGCCCGCCTTGTTCTGCTCGAACAGGAGTGGGTCGAGCCTTCGGGTCGCCTGTACTAGAGAAAGGCCCGCGCGCTCCGCGGTCCGCCTGATCGGCAGGTAGTCATTGACCGAGAAGAGCGTCTGCTCGATGCCGGCGGTGCGGAGGGCATCCAACGTCACGATCGAGTCCTTGCCCCCGCCCACGGCTACCAGCGCACGCCGCTTGTCCCCGTGGTCGACGGGCGTCCTGGCCTGCTTCGGTGTGGTGGCCGCCTCGATGGTCGGACGCAACGCCGCAGGCACGTCGTTGCGGTAGGCGAACTCCGATAGCCCGTTGCGGATCAGCTCGACCAGGAAGGTGCGCTCCGTGTCGGACAGGCCGAAGGCCACGGCGAAGGTCGGAGCGATGGAAGCCTTGTAATAGCTCAGCGACGCGGCGAGGGCGAGCAGCCGCGGGAGATTGCCGAGAGCAGCGTCGGTGCGCGCCGGGCTCGGTAGGCCAATGGTCTCGGTGTAGCGCGCGACCACGTCCCCGCCATCATGGAGGGCGTACCCGAGTCTGAGGATGTCGCCGTCGATCTCGGGCTCGAGAACCTCGAAAGTCAGCGTGGACGAGCCGGCGACGAGGTCTGACACGCCGCACAGTCTAGGTGGCTAGGCCACGCCGACCGCGGTAGCAAGCTCGGCGAGTGCGTCGGTGGTGTAGGTCGCGAGTCGCTGGAGGTGCGGCAGCGCCTCACGGCAGCCCACGATGCCGAGCGTCACCTTGTCGGTGTAGCCGATGAGCGTGACGTTGAGCGCGTACCCGTCGACCAGGAACGAGATCGGCACGATCTGCTGGAGCTCGGCGCCGAGGAGATAGAGCGGCTCCTTGGACAGCACGACGTTCGACACCGTCAGGTTGAACAGCGGTGGCAGCTTGGCCAGCAGGCCGGACTTCTGTGCCAAGGCCAACGGCACCAGCCCGATCAGCGAGAAGTATTCGGCGGCGCCGGGACTGAGCGCGTCGATGTCGGCCTTCGCCCGCCTGGTAGCGGCGTTGATCTGCGCCAGGCGCTCACGGGGATCCTCGGTCTGGGTGCCCAACGGCGCGACGAAGCCGGCAGCCGCGTTGCGGGTCTCCTCCCCGCGGGCGAATCCGACCGGCACCGAGGCGTTCAGCGTCGCGTCGGGAAGCGCGTCGAGGTCGAGCAGGTAGCGCCGCATCGCTCCACCGAGAGCCGCGAGCACCACGTCGTTGACGGTGACGTCGGCCGCTTTGGCGACGGCACGCAGGGTCGGAAGGGGCAGCGACTGGGTGGCCACGCGCCGGTGCGGGGTCACCCGCTGGTTGAGCAGCGACTTCGGGGTCTTGAGCGAGGCGATCACGGTGCTGTTGGCACCGATGGTCATGTCCACGATCTTGCCGAGCACCTCGACGGTGGCGACCGTTCCGCTCACCGCGCGGCGGGGGATGATGGTAAGACGGTCCCAGAGCGACAGCGGGCGTCCTGCCTCGTCCGTGCCGGTCGGCGGGGCCGCCGTCGGATCCGTGCTGAGCCAGGCGGTGATCGTCTCGACCGCGCCGAGGCCGTCCGTCGCGCAGTGGTGGGCCTTGAAGTAGAAGGCGAACCGATCGCCCTCGAGACCCTCGATGATGTGCGCCTCCCACAGCGGCTTGGTCATGTCGAGCGGGCGCGAGTGCAGGCGCTCGACCAGTCGGCCGAGGTCGGCCTCGGATCCGGGGCTCGGGAGCGCGTCGAGGCGGATGTGATAGTCGGGGTCGGGCTGCACCTGCTTCCAGCGCCAGGCGTCGGCGAGGCGGACGCTGGAGAGCTCGCTGTCATAGGGGAAGGGGAGCCACGCCATCTCCGAGAACGCGGCGTGCAGAGAGCGGACGAAGTCCTCGGGAGCGCCCGGCGGCAGGGTGAAGATTGCGAGGGCGCCGATGTGCATCGGCGTGCGCGGGCTCTCCATGCGCACGAACATCTGGTCCAAGGGGCTCAGGAGCCGTCCCGACTGCTCTGCCGTGGCCATGAGCCGATCGTAGGGAAGGGTCGACGTCAGCGATATAGGTCGCTGTTGTAACAACCGGTGTAGTTCGCGGCTTGTGTGGGTAAGGAGAATCACACAGGCAAAGGAGGACCCCGTGAGCGAACTGGCCATCCGGCGACTCGCGAAGGTCGCCGTCGGCGTCGTGATGATCGTGGCGATCTGGACCGAAGGTCTGGATGGAGCCAGCGCGACGGGACGAAGCCACGGGGCTCATCAGGGGCAGATCCACTGGGCGGTCGTGGGTTCGACCCACTGATCCGCGAGCGGCCCGGCAGTCCCGGGCTTCCGTGTCACCCCACCGGCGAGGCTAGTCGGTGCGCGCTTGCCGCATGCCCACCGCGCACGCGCGGCGCTAGCGAATTCCGGCCCACTCCCGCACGGTGGCGGGGTTCACACCCAACAGGCGCGCGACCTCGTCCTCGGACGCACCTGATTCGAGCGCCTCGAGGGCGGCGCGCTGTGCCTCTTCGACGGCGGCTTGCGCTGCCTCTTGTGCCTGCTGCAGGCGAGTTCCCGTCAGTTGAAGGTCGCTCTTCACCGAACCCACGCCGTCCGCTGCAGCGGTGGTCTCAAGTTCTTGGCTCATGTAGACCGAACCTACAGAGGTGGCACCAACGGGCCGGAGATGCAGCAGGACCGAGCCACCGTCCCCTCTGTCCGGCGGTGGCTCGGCCAACCTGATGATTTCCCTGACCAAATCCTGTTCAAACGAGGTGCCTTGATCTCGGCGCAACGGGGTACGACGCGAGAAGACGCGAGGAGGCCGATCGATGCTCTATCCCTATTTCACCCATTCCAGCTACTCCGCGGGCGGCTACACCCTCTGGTTGGTCGTCACGACCGTGTTGCTCGTCGCCCTTCTCTTCTTCGGTGTGCGGCTGGCCACGGGAAATGGTTGGCGACGGCACGGACCCCCGAAAGCGTCGGGCGAGGAGACTCACGGCGAGTTCGAGTGACGGTGCACGCTTGAGCGTGCGTCTCACGGGGTGCATCCATGGACAACCCGGCGCCGCGGTGGTCTGATGATCGGCGGGGAAGGCACCCAACGGGGGTAGAGATGCCGCGACTCGTCGTCTTCGTCCTGGCCGGCGCGCTGTGCGCGGGCTGCTCCAACGGCGCCTCGAGGAGTTCGGCTGACGCCTCCGATGGCGCGTCGAGCCCACCAGCGATCAGTGTGCCGGCGCTGCCACAACCGTTTCCCTCCGCGGCGGCCACCCCGCTCCCGGCGGGCACCGTGCATATCCCGCTCGCGGGGACGGACGCGCCGTCCGGTCCGGAGCTCAGCGCAGACCCGAGGTATGTCTGGAGTGCCGGCTTCTTCCGGATCGATCCGTCCACCAACAAGGCCGTGGAGGTCGTTGGCGGTGGTCACGCCGATGACGTTCTCTCGGCCGCGGGCTCGGTCTGGGTCTCCGACTTCGAGGGCAGCGTCGTCCGTCGGTATACGCCCGCAGGGAAGCTGCTCGCGACGATCCGTGGAGTGAACGGTCCCGAGACCCTCGTCATGGCTGCCGGCGCACTGTGGGTGGCCGATCATCATGGTGGCTCCATCGACCGGATCGACATCGGCACCAACAAGGTGACCGATCGGATTACGGTCACCACTCCCGGGCCTAGCGGCGTGCAGGGGCTCACGGTCGGCCTGGGCAGCCTCTGGGGTGGCGCCGGCCGCTCCCAGACTGTCAGCCGCGTGAATGTGAGCACTCGGCTCAGGACACTCACGATCGACCTCGCCGGCGTCAGCGGCGACCCATGCGGGGGAGTCGCGGTCACCCCGGCAGCGGGTTGGGTGTCCTCATGCCTGGATACGACGCAACTTGACGAATTCGATCCGCGCACCGGGAAGGTGTTGCGGGCCACCGACATCGACGCGAAGGTCAATGACATCGTCGCGGACGGCTCGACCATCTGGTTCGTGGCAGGTGGGGATCCCGACCCCAACAACGGACCGCATGTCGCCGGTGTGTTGGTTCAGTTGGATCGGCACTGGAAGGTGCTGCACAAGTACCTGCTCGGGCCGGACTTCACCAGCGGAGGCATCGTCAAGGCATTCGGAGCTCTCTGGGTGAGCAACTCCTCGACTCCCGAAGTCGTGCGAGTGCCGATCGGCTAGGACCTTGGGCCCTCACTCGAGCCTCGACGTGACCCGGCGTCCGAACATGCAGAAGGACCGAGCCATGCTCACCGGCGGGGACAGGTGGACGGCTCGGTCCTGCTGGGTGATGAATACCCCGCCGGGTCGGCCGCTAAACACTGTGCGATCTATTTTTTCGGTGCACCCGATCCTCAGCGCGACGGTAGGGAAGCGAAAAGCCCCTCGTTTCTGCGTTGTCGCAGGTGGAGGGGCGTTTCAGTGTCGGTGGGCGATACTGGGTTCGAACCAGTGACCTCTTCGGTGTGAACGAAGCGCGCTACCACTGCGCCAATCGCCCGCGATGCGGTGCGCCGAAAGGTTAGCGCACTCACCTCCGGATCTCATCTTGAGTCGCATCGCTCCCATGCCGCCAAGGCCTTCGAGGTCTCGGGTCCGCCTGTCCGATAGGTCCACTCACCGATGCGCGAGACCGGCTGAACCCCGCGCAGTGAGGACGTCACGAAGACCTCGCTGGCTGTGGCGAGGTCGGCGAGCGCTGCATCGACCTCCGTCACGTCACACATCTCCAGGACGACCGCCCGCGCGATGCCCGGCAAGCAGCCGGTGGCCAGCGTCGGCGTGTGCAGGATTCCGTCGACGACGTAGAAGAGGTTGGCCGTCGAGGTCTCGCAGATGAGGCCGGAGATGGTGGTGAGCAAGGCGTCGTCGAAGCCTTGGGAGACAGCGTGCTGAAGCGCGATCGCGTAGTCCGCATAGGCCGTGGTCTTCGAGCCGACGAGCGGCGCGCCGGGGTCGACCGCCCAGTCACCGATCGCCAGGGAGATCGCTGCCGCGGGTGGGGCGGTCGGTGCGGAGTCCAGCGCCAGGGCTGGCCCCTCCGGCGTGGCCAGCCAGGTCAGCCGCATCCGGCCGAGCGCCATCCGATGGCTGTCCAGATGTGCTGCGACCTCTCGGCGGATCAGGTCGAGATCGGGTGCGGCAAGGCCGATCGCCGCCGAGGAGCGGGCCAGCCGGGCCAGATGTCGGTCGACCAAGCGGGGTTGGGAATCGACGATCCGCACTGTCTCGAAGACGCCTTCGCCGATCGCCGCCATGCAGGGAGCGTAAAGGCGATCGGAAGGACGCGCGGACGTGCCCCCGTTTTGAGAATCCATCGAGGGGTCCGCTATGGTTCATCTCGCGTTCCGGGGTCCAGCCCCGGGGTCGCGTGCGGACGTAGGTCAGTTGGTAGAGCGCACCCTTGCCAAGGTTGTGGTCGCGAGTTCGAGCCTCGTCGTCCGCTCGGAGCGGTCAACTATTTAATAGGCCCTATGGCCGCCGCGGTGGGTTGGCCGAGAGGCGAGGCAACGGACTGCAAATCCGTCTACACCGGTTCAAATCCGGTACCCACCTCGCAACACAACTTCACAGCACGGGCGATTGGCGCAGCGGTAGCGCGCTTCCTTGACACGGAAGAGGTCACTGGTTCAAACCCAGTATCGCCCACCCTCGGAAAGGCCCCTGACCTGCGGAAACGCGGCGATCAGGGGCCTTTTTGCTTTCGCTGTCTCGTCGATGCATATCTGGTTCGGCCCTCGGGTATGCACTCCATGACAAGTGAAAGGAGCTCGCATGGGGGATCACCCTCAGCTGCAACCTGAAGACACCTTGGACGATCGCGGAGTCGACGACATCCTGGACGAGGGCATCTCGCCTCCGGAGAAGTTGAGCCGGCCTACGGCCCGTGGCATCACTCCTCGGGACGAGGCCGAGGGCGAGACTCTCGAGGAGCGTCTGGCCCAAGAGGAGCCCGAGCGCGCCGCCAGCGACGACCCGCCGCCGTCGGAATACGACCCGGCACCCGAGTCGCTCGTCGGAGACGAACGAGCCGGACGCCTGGTGGCACCGGACGAGGGCGCGCACGACGACGAGGAGCCGGACGCTGTGGCGACGGACGTGGGTATCGACGGCGCCGCGGCCAGCGCCGAGGAGGCCGCCATGCACGTCGTCAGTGATGAGGACCTATGAGCACGACTGAAGGGATGGACATGAGCGACCAGAGCGGGACCCCCGAGGAGATCAAGAACGTGACGGACGAGGTCTCTCCGGAGGCGGAGAACCTCGCCGGCGAGGTCGTCAGCGACGACGACCTCGGCGCGGAGGGCAACGAGCGGGCCGAGCGCACGGCGGACTGATCGCCTAGCTGAACGCACCCTGCCCAGGATCGAACAGCTGTTCTATCGTGGGCAGTGTGCTGTCCCGGGTCGTGAAGCCGCCGCAGGCGGTATGGATCGGTGACGGCCTCGGCGCCAATCCCGAGCACGGCCTTCTGCTCGAGTGGCGTCGCCGGAAGAAGCGCGGTCGCGAGGTGTGGGAAGGGCTCGTGGTGTACGTCGTGAGCTATGCCGGTCAGGACGGCGACGAATGGTCCCTGCGGACGCAGTGGATGGAGGCCAGCCGCATCAGCCCGGTCACACCAGGGCGAGTCCGATCGCCGCACTGACGACGGACAGCGCCCCGAGCGCCATCGGAATGGTCACTGCCTCGGCGCGCTTGAGATGAACCACCAGCGCACCGAGCATCGTCGTCGCCAAGCCGATCGCGGCCAGCGGCGTGAGCCCGGGCAGGATCCCCGTCGCCATCGGAAGGATCAGGCCGACCGCTCCGACGATCTCGATGGCCCCGATCGCTCGGACCATCTGCTCGGACGTCTCCTCGACCCATCCCATGCCCAGGGCGGCGAGGGCCGGGAGCGGTCGAGTGACCTTGAGGAACCCGGCCAGCGCGAAGGCACTCGCGAGCACGACATTGACGATCCAGAGCACGACAGACACGACCAGCACCCTCCCTTGGCTGACCGCACGATCGTGGCACACCCACCTGAAGGGCTGCTGGGGCCCCAGGGACACCAGGAGTTTTGCCATTCCCCAGACAGCGCCGGGGGGCCGCTCTAGCCTGAAACGACCGACGGGTGAGGGACTCGAGGGTCGCCGGTGAGGGTGAGCATGGAGTGGATCAGGGACAGGGCACGGAACCGCCGCGAAGAGAGCGGAGCGGTGGCGGTCGCGCTTGCGCTGATCACCTGCTTCATGATCATCCCCCTGGGCGGGCTTGCCGTCGACATCGGCATGCAGCGGGTGGCCCGTAGCGACATGCAGACGGTCGCGGACATGGCGGCCACGGACATGGCACGTGTGCTCGGCAAGGGGACGACCCCGACAGCGGCCATGGCTGCCGCGAGCGCCAGCCGCGCTAGCGGCGCCATCGGAGCAACGCCGACGATGAACGTCTACCTCGGTGTCATCTCGTCATCCGCCCCGTTCGTGTCGTCACAGTCCCGTGGCTGCGGCGGCTCGCCCTACGACAACTACTTCCAAGCGGTGCCCAGCGGGGGAACCGCCAACGCCGTGGTGGTCACCGCCAGCACCAAGGTCTCCTTCGTCATCGATGCCGGCTCGGGTGGCACCTGCCGGTCCGCGCTCGCCCGCGTGAGCGGGAGCGTCTGCTACGAGCTGGGGTCATATGCCGCGGCGGTCAACAGTGGTGATTCCTCGGTACTGGCGCCGCTCAACGACATCTTCGGGCTGAACTTCCAGCTCCTCAGCTATCAGAACATCGCCGGCGCCAAGCTCACGCTCGGGCAGCTGGCGGCCGACAGCCACTTCGGGACGGCGACTCAGCTACTCGGCGGGTCGATCAAGGTCAGCGATCTGGTGCTGGCGATGATCGACGTGCTGCAGCAGGGGAGTGGCAACACCGCAGCCATCACCGCCCTGAACAGCATGCTGAGCACCGTGGCGACGTTGCCCGCAATCCCGCTCACGAACGCGATAGGTGTGTCC
>JBQCJL010000249.1:0-2337 GCA_051952795.1 Marmoricola sp. | reverse complement strand
TCAGCGCCGACAGGGCCACCCGCAGACGCGTGCCCGGCGGCTCGTCCATCTGACCGAAGACCAGGGCGACCTTGTCGAAGACGCCGGCCTCCTGCATCTCGACGATGAGGTCGTTGCCCTCACGGGTTCGCTCACCCACACCGGCGAAGACCGACACACCGTCGTGGTCCTTGGCCACACGGGCGATCATCTCCTGGATCAGAACGGTCTTGCCGACACCGGCACCACCGAACAGACCGATCTTGCCACCGGTGACGTACGGCGTGAGCAGGTCGATGACCTTGATGCCGGTCTCGAACATGGTGGTCTTCGACTCGAGCTGGTCGAAGGCGGGAGCCTTGCGGTGGATGCCCCAGCGCTCGTTGACCTGCATCGGCTCCTGGCCCTCGAGGGCCAGGTTGTCGCCGAGGGTGTTGAACACGCGGCCGAGGGTCACGTCGCCGACCGGCACGCTGATCGAGGCCCCGGTGTCGGTCACGACCGCGCCACGGACCAGGCCGTCGGTGGGCTGCAGCGAGATCGCGCGGACCATGCCGTCACCGATGTGCTGCGCCACCTCGAGGGAGAGCGTCTTCTGCTCGCCGGCCAGGTCGATCTCGACCTCGAGCTTGTTGTAGATCGCCGGCATCGCGTCCGTGGGGAACTCCACGTCGACGACCGGGCCGATCACGCGGGAGATGCGACCGGTCGAACCGGACGCAGTCACAGCGTTTTCATTGATAGTCGCAGTCATTTCTCACTCACTCCGGTTGTTTCGACGTGTTACTCGCTGGCGGAGGTGGCGTCGGCGAGCGCATTCACGCCACCGACGATCTCGCTGATTTCTTGGGTGATGCCGGCCTGGCGGGCCTGGTTGGCGATCCGTGTGAACTTCTTGATGAGTTCCTCGGCGTTGTCGGTCGCCGACTTCATCGCCTTCTGGCGAGCGGCCAGCTCCGAGGCGGCCGCCTGAAGGAAGGCGAAGAAGATCCGGCTCTCCACGTACTTGGGGAGAAGCGCGTCGAGGACCTCTTCCGCGGACGGCTCGAACTCGTAGAGGGGAAGCACCTCGTCATCCGCAGGCTTCTCGGCGCCCTCGACGACCTCGAGCGGGAGCATCCGCACGCTGTGCGGCTCCTGCACCAGCATCGACTTGAACTGGGTGTAGACGATGTGGACCTCGTGGACACCATCGGCCACGGCCTCCGCCGCGTCCTTGGCGCCGGCGACGAACGCGTCGATCAGGGCGTCGCCCACTTCCTTCGCGTTCGCATACTGCGGCTGATCGGAGAAGCCGGTCCAGCTCTGCACCACCGGACGGTCGCGGAAGCGGAAATACGCCTCACCCTTGCGACCGGTGATGAACACCTGAACGGTCTTGCCCTCCGAGCGGAGCCGCTCGATGAGGCGCTCGCCCTCCTTGAGCACGCTCGAGGAGTACGCACCGGCCAAGCCGCGGTCGCTGGTCACGATGAGGACAGCGGCGGACTTCGGGTCGCTCGGCTCCGTCGTCAGGTGGTGATCGACGTTGGAGTACGTCGCCACCGCCGAGACGGCACGAGCGAGCTCGCGGGCGTACGGCGCGGCCTCCTGGGCACGCGCCTGCGCCTTGATGATCCGCGACGCGGCGATGAGCTCCATCGCACGCGTGATCTTCTTCATCGACTCCGTCGACTTGATCCGCGCGCGATATTCGCGCAGGGAAACAGCCATCGGATCAGGCTCGCTTCTGCTTGACGATCTGCTCCTGGCCGAGCTCCTCGTCCGTCGTCGGGTCGACCGGCGCGTCAGCGCCCGGCTTCACCGAGTGGCCGTCCGAGGTCTCGAACTGGTCCAGGAAGGAGTCGTAGGCGGACGCGAGCGCGGCCTCGGTCTCGTCCTCGAACTTCGTGCTCTCGCGGATGGCCGACAGGATGCCGGCGTGCGAGAGGCGCAGGTAGTCGAGGAACTCGCCCTCGAAGCGCAGCACGTCCTCGACCGGGACGACGTCCAGGCGGCCCGTGGTGCCGACCCACAGCGACACGGTCATCTCCTCCAGCGGGTACGGCGAGTACGCCGGCTGCTTGAGGAGAGCCATGAGGCGCGACCCGCGGTCCAGCTGCTGACGCGACGCGGCGTCGAGGTCGGAGGCGAACATCGCGAACGCCTCCATGGCGCGGAACTGGGCCAGGTCGACCTTGAGCGAACCGGTGACGGCCTTCATCGCCTTGGTCATGGCCGATCCACCCACGCGGGAGACCGAGATACCCACGTCGATGGCGGGGCGCTGGTTGGCCGCGAAGAGGTCGGACTGCAGGAAGATCTGACCGTCGGTGATCGAGATGACGTTGGTCGGGATGAACGCCGAGACGTCGTTGG
>JBQCJL010000248.1:0-4386 GCA_051952795.1 Marmoricola sp. | reverse complement strand
GATCCAGCACTTGATCCGCTGGGTGGTCGCCACCGACCAGTTCGGTGCCGAGGTCGGCGAGATCCTCACGGAGATCGTCGAGCAGGAGATCAGCCCGGAGTTGGTGCCGGTCGCCGAGGGCGAGAAGCCGCAGAGCACCCAGGCGAAGATCGGCCCTTACGAGCTCCAGGACTTCACGCTGTTCTACGTCCTGCGCTACGGCTTCCGCCCCTCGCGCATCGCGTTCCTGGCGCAGCACGCGTGGGGGGAGGACTACGACCTCGCGACGATCAAGAAGTGGCTCGGGGTCTTCTGCGAGCGCTTCTTCGGCTTCAGCCAGTTCAAGCGCTCCGCGATGCCCAACGGTCCGAAGGTGGTGGCGGGCGGATCGCTGTCGCCACGCGGCGAATGGCGGATGCCCTCCGACGCGAGCGCGAAGATCTGGGTCGCCGACCTCGACGACGTTCCGAACGCTTGACCCTCACACGATGTCAGACGCTCTCCTGAGGTCGTCATGTTGAACATCGGAGATTTCGCTCGCTTCGCCGGGGTGTCGGTGCGCATGCTGCGCCACTACGACAGCCTCGGTCTGCTGGTGCCCTCGGAGGTCGACGAGTTCTCGGGGTATCGCCGCTACGACGAGAGCCTGCTGCTCCGCGCCCATCAGCTGGTCGCGTTCAAGGAGCTCGGCTTCACGTTGGAGGAGATCGGCTCGCTGCTGGACCAGCAGTTGGGCGTCGACGGTCTGCGCCGGCTGCTCGAGTCGCGGCGGGCTGCGCTCGCGCAGCAGATCGAGGCCGATCGCACCCGGCTCAGCGAAGTGGAGCGGCGTCTTCGACTCATCGAAGGAGGAGACGAGATGTCGGATCTCGTGTTCGAGCAGAAGGAGCTGCCCGCGCTGACCGTGCTGGCCAAGACCGCGGTCGTGAAGGACATGAGCGAGATCGGGCCGACGGTCGGGCCGATGTTCGAGGGCCTCGCCACGGACCTCGCTCAAGCCGGCGACCCGCCGGCACACCCCGGAGTCGCCTGGTACGAGGAGGCCGGCGACGGCATGCGGATCTTCGCCGGCTATCTGAACAAGAAGGCGCCGGTCGGTGATGCCGAGTTCTGCGAGCTCGGCGGGGCGCCTCGGGCGATCACCGCCGTCTACGTGGGCGCGATGTCGGGCATCGGTGCGGCGTGGGAGCAGGTCGCGGCGCATGCGCAGTCGCTCGGACTGCGGTTCGCCGGGCCGGCTCGGGAGCTGTATTTGGATGTTCAAGGTCCGCAGGAGTCGTGGGTGACGGAGCTCCAGCTGCCGGTGACCTAGAAGGCCTGTGCACAACTCCTGATGGGCGCCGCACCTGCGGTCTGCTGGAGAGGTGGACCTCACGGCGGCGCTCGTCCAGGCTGGCGGCATCGCGACCTATCGCGAACTGCGTCCGTGTGCGACGCGCGCCGAGATCGACTCCGCCCTCGCGGAGGAGCGGATCGCGAGGGCGAACAGGGGCACCTACACCTTGCCCGACTTCGACCGGCACCTCCGCGCGGCGGCGTCGCTGGCGGGGGTGCTCTCCGGGTTGTCGGCAGCCACGTTCTGGGGCTGGAAGACCAAGTTCCCCGCGGAGAGACCGCAGGTCCCCGTCCCGCTCGGCCGCAAGGTGGCGTCGCGACGTCGCTGCGGTGTCGACCTCCGTTGGGGAGCGGTGTCGCCGGAGGATCTGCGGCGGCGGGCGATCGGGCGCACGGCCACCGTCATCGATTGCGCCAAGCGACTGCCGTTCGATGCCGCCCTTGCTGTGGTCGACTCCGCGTTGCGCGACGGCATGTCGAAGACCAATCTGCTGCTCGCCTGTCAGAGGTCGCCGCAGAAGTTGCGACGTCGGGCGCTGACGGTGATCGAGCTCGGTGACGCTCGGGCCGACAACCCGTTCGAGTCAGTGCTGCGGGCGATCCTTCTCGAGGTTCCCGGCGCTCACTTCGAGCCCCAGGTGTGGGTCGGGAATGTCGGGCGCGCGGATCTCGTGGACCGTGAGCGGAGGATCGTCGTGGAGGCGGACTCGTTCGAGTTCCACTCGAGTGCCGAGGCGATGCTGCGCGACATGGAGCGCTACAACGGCTTTCTCGCCGAGGGCTATCGCGTGCTCAGGTTCGGCTGGAAGCACGCGATGTTCCAGCCCGACTACGTCCACGCCGCGGTTGCCTCCGTCGTCGCAGCACAAGGACGACAGATTGTCGGAGCTTGAGCGCCGCGTGAGCGTGGCCATCTCTCGCGGAAGTCGGGATCTGTAGTCGTTGTGCTGAAAGCGGGCGCTGACCCACCCACGTTCATGCGGAGGAAACAGTGATGCGACATAGTTGCTCCCATGGGCAAGCAGGAAGACTTCGTGCTTCGGGCGCTCGAGGAGCGCGATGTTCGATTCGTACGGCTGTGGTTCACCGACGTGCTCGGCTTCCTCAAGTCCGTGGCGGTCGCGCCGGCTGAGCTGGAGGGGGCCTTCGCGGAGGGCATCGGGTTCGATGGCTCGGCGATCGAGGGCTTCGCCCGGGTGACCGAAGCGGACATGCTGGCCTACCCCGACCCCTCCACCTTCCAGATCCTGCCCTGGCGGGGCGAGACGCCGGCGACGGCGCGCATGTTCTGCGACATCGCGATGCCGGACGGCTCACCGTCCTATGCCGATCCCCGACACGTCCTCAAGCGCACGCTGAAGCGCGCGGCGGACCGCGGCTTCTCGTTCTACACGCACCCCGAGATCGAGTTCTACCTGTTCCAGGGCCACCCCGAGCCGGGGCAGCCGCCGGTGCCGGTCGACCACAGCGGGTACTTCGACCACACGGCCCAGGGCATGGGCGCCGACTTCCGCCGCGAGGTCATCACCGTGCTGGAGTCGATGGGAATCTCGGTGGAGTTCAGCCACCACGAAGGCGGGCCCGGCCAGCAGGAGATCGATCTCCGCTACGCCGATGCGCTGAGCACGGCGGACAACATCATGACCTTCCGCGCCGTCGTGCGGGAGGTGGCGCTGAGCCAGGGCATCTGGGCGAGCTTCATGCCCAAGCCGTTCACGGAGCACCCCGGATCGGGCATGCACACCCACGTCTCCCTGTTCGAGGGCGACCGCAACGCCTTCTTCGAGGCCGGCGCCGAGTACCAGCTGTCCAAGACCGGACGTCACTTCATCGCGGGCGTCCTCACCCACGCCGCCGAGATCACGGCGGTCACCAACCAGTGGGTCAACTCCTACAAGCGCCTGATCGGTGGCGGCGAGGCGCCCTCGAACATCTGCTGGGGCCACAACAACCGCTCGGCCATGGTGCGCGTACCGATGTACAAGCCCAACAAGGGTCAGTCCACGCGCATCGAGCTCCGCACCATCGACGCCGCCTGTAACCCCTACCTGGCGTACGCGGTGATCCTGGCCGCCGGCCTCAAGGGACTCGACGAGCAGTACGAGCTGCCCCGTGAGGCCGAGGACGACGTGTGGTCGCTCAGCGCGCGCGAGCGCAAGGCGCTCGGGCTCGAGGAGCTGCCCAAGTCCCTGAACGACGCGATCGCCGTGGCGGAGCGCTCCGAGCTCCTCGCCGAGACGCTGGGCGAGCACGTCTACGACTTCTTCCTCCGCAACAAGCGCTCGGAGTGGGAGGAGTACCGGTCCCAGGTGTCGGCGTTCGAGCGGGACCGGATGCTGCCGGTCCTCTGACGGGTCCGATGCCGTGAGCCCACGCGTCCAGACGCTTCGCAGCCAACTCGTCCGACTCGGGTTCGAGCACCCCGATCGGTCAGCCGAGTCCATCGCGGCGCTGGGTGAGGCCGGCCAGCCGCTGGTGGCCGTGTTCGCTCGAACCGCAGCTCCGGACGAGGCGGTCGATGGCTTCCGTGCGCTGATCGATGCGGCGCCAGACAGCCCGGAGATCATCCGGTCCGTCGCCGACGACGAGGGCACGGCGATGAGGTTGCTGAGCGTCCTCGGTGCCAGTCGGGCGCTCGCCCATCACCTACAGCGCCATCCCGAGCAGTGGCGTGAGCTCACCGATCCGGACCTGGGATCCACGCGCCCGGCTTCCTACGCCGTCCGGGCCGCACTGGTGACCGCGGTCGGCGCTGATCCCGATGCCGCGCGGCCGTGCGCCACCCTCAAGGCACCCGACGCGGAGAACGCACTGCGCATCGAATACCGGCGACTCCTGCTGAGGCTCGCCGCGCGCGACCTCGCCCATCACATGGGCGTCGACGATGTCGCGGCCGAGCTGGCGGAGCTGGCGGCCGGCACGCTGGAGGCGGCGCTCGCCATCGCGCGATCCCGCGTCGAGGATGCGGACGCCGTTCGGCTGGCCATCGTCGCGATGGGCAAGTGCGGTGGTCACGAGCTGAACTACGTCAGCGACGTGGACGTACTCTTCATCGCCGAGCCGGCGGACGGC
>JBQCJL010000247.1:0-2614 GCA_051952795.1 Marmoricola sp. | reverse complement strand
ACGTCGTCGGGGATCGGGATCTTCATCGTGCGGTCGCCACCTCGAGGATCATGCGGGCCAGGACCTCGTCGGCATCGGTCTTGATGATGCCCGACGCCGCCCGCGACATCGCGGTCAGCCGCTCGGGATCCGTCAGCAGTGGAATCAGGTCCGAGCTGATCCATTCCGGGGTGAGCGCCGCGTCCTCGATCAGCAGACCGCCTCCCGCCTCGACCACGCCCGCGGCATTGCGCGCCTGCTCGCCGTTGCCGATCGGCAATGGAACGTAGACACCCGGCAGGCCGAGCCCCGACACCTCGGTGACGGTGTTGCTGCCGCTGCGGCAGAGAACCGCGTCGGCAGCGGCGTAGGCGAGGTCCATGCGGTCGACATAGTTGAGCACCACGTAGGGTGCCTCGCTCGTCGGCGTCACTGCATCGTTCTTGGGACCGACGACGTGGAGGACCTGAACGCCGGCACGCCCGAGTGCGTCGGCCGCGCCGAGCACCGCTCCGTTGATCCGCTGCGCCCCTTGGGACCCGCCGGTCACGAGCAGGGTCACCCGATCCGGATCCAGTCCGAACTCCGCCCTCGCCTGCGTGCGGAGCGCGGCCCGGTCGAGGGTCGAGATCATCCGCCGGATCGGCAGGCCCACGTAGACACCGTGACGCAGGGGGGTGTCGGGGAAGCTGGTGGCCACGTGGTCGGTGAAGCGTGCACCCAGCCGATTGGCCAACCCGGGCAGGGCGTTGCCCTCGTGGATCACGAGCGGCACCTTGCGCTGCCGAGCGGCCAGGTAGGCGGGGACGCAGGCGTAGCCGCCGAAGCCGACCACCACCGCCGGTCGCAGCCGGTCGATCACCTCGGCCGCCGCACGCTTCGCCGCTCGGACCCGGCCGGGCAGGGCGACGAGATCGCGGTTGACGGTTCGGGGCATCGGCACCGGTGGCACCAGCTCGAGCGGGTAGCCGGCCTCGGGGACCACCCGGGTCTCGATGCCGCGCGGTGTCCCGAGAGCCGTGATCTCGACCCGCGCATCGAGGCGCCGCAGCGCATCGGCGGTGGCCAGGAGTGGCGAGGTGTGGCCGGCGGTGCCGCCTCCCGCGAGCAGCACACGGATCGCATCGGTCACGAGCGACGCCCACGCAGGCCGGCGTTGAATCCGCTCACCTGACGACTAGCCCGCCGCGCACGACGACGGTCGCGCAACGCGCCGAGGGTGGTCGGGTCATTGCGGGCGAATCCGATGAGCAGACCGAGGGCGAGCAGCTCCGTGACCAAGGACGACCCGCCATAGGACACCAGCGGAAGCGGAATCCCGATCACCGGCAGCAGTGCCAGCACCATGCCGACGTTGATGAGCACATGCGCCATGGTCCACACGACGATGCCCGTCGCGGTGTAGCGAACCCAGAGGTCCTTGGCCTGGATGGCGACCCGGATGCCGCTGTAGGCGAACACGGCGAACAGCATGAGCACGAAGATGGTGCCGATGAGGCCGAGCTCCTCGCCGAGCACGGCGAAGATGAAGTCGGTGTGCGCCTCGGGAAGGTTGCCCCACTTCTGCTGGCTGGCGCCGATGCCGCGACCGAAGAGTCCGCCGCTGGCGATGCCCAGCAGGCCGTGAGCCGGCTGCCACCCGGTCCCCTGGAAGTCCTGGAAGGGATGGAGGAACGAGGTGATGCGCTGCCAGCGGTAGGGGCTCGTCACGGCGAGCGTGCCCACGCCGGCGCCGACCGAGGCGATCGCGACCACGAACATCGGCCACGGGGCGCCGACGGTCCAGAGCAGCCCGAGCGCGATGGCGAGCATGACCATCGCGGTACCGAGGTCACCGCCGGCGATGTCGAGCAGCACCATCACGCCGAAGACCACCATCACCGGGACCATCAGGTGCTTCCACCCGCTCAGGAACTTGTCCTTGAGCGCGTACACGTGCGCACCCCACACCACCATGGCGAACTTGGCCAGCTCTGCCGGCTGGAACTGGAAGGGTCCGAGCGCCAGCCAGTTCTGGTTGCCGTTGACGCGCACCCCGAGGGAGGTCTGCGTGGCGATCATCAGCAGGATCGAGATCGCGAGGGCGGGCCAGGCCAGCCGACGGATGAAGGCGTGCGGGAGCCGGCCGGTCACCCAGGCCGCCGGAAGTCCGACCAGCAGCCACATGACCTGGCGCTGTTCCCAGTAGTAGCTGTTGCCGTGGTGCAGGTACCCGTCCACGCTGGAGGCGCTGAGCACCATCAGCAGTCCGAGCCCGAGCAGCATCACGCAGCTGCCGATCAGCAGGTAGTAGTTGGCGAGCGGGTGCGCGAAGAGGTCACCCAGCTCATCGACCCGGGCACGCACCCGGGGTCCCCAGCCGAGCGACGGACGCACCGGCCGGGTGCGCGCTGATTCTGTGCTGGCAGCCACCTAGAAAGTCTCGCCGATCGCGGTGCGAATAGGCGCCAGCGCAACGCCGTAAGCGCGTGCGAGTGCAACGGATGCGAGGACGGACTCGACATACTCGTCGTCCTGGCGCCGGAGATCGCCCAACGTGCAGATCTCCGCTGCGCTCGTCTGCCGGTCCTCGATGAAGGCACGATCACAGAGGACGTCCTCGACGACGCCGAGCATGCTCACTCCAGGAGTCCCC
>JBQCJL010000246.1:0-7282 GCA_051952795.1 Marmoricola sp. | reverse complement strand
CGGCGGCGCGAGCAGCCAGCGCCATGATCGTCAACGCAGGGTTGGCACTGCCCTGGGTCGGCAGGACGCTGCCGTCGGTGATGTACAGATTGGGGACCGCGAACGTTCGGCACTGTGCGTCGACGACACCGGTCTCCTGCCTGGACGCCATCCGCGCCCCTCCGACCCGGTGGGCGTAGCGGTCGATCGTCATCAGCTCGGTCGCGCCTGCCGCGGTCAAGATGTCCTCCATCACGCCACGGGCAGCGTCCACCAGTGCTGCATCGTTCTCGCACTGGGAATAGGAGAAACGGGCGACCGGCATACCGTGACGGTCGATCTCCTCAGCCAGCGTCACTCTGTTCTCCGGCTGCGGCAGGAACTCGCACAACGCTCCGAGGCAGGCCCAGTGCACGTAGTCGGTCATGTATTCGCGAAGCGACGCACCCCAGTGACCCTGCGCGGCGACGTGCTCGGCCCACGTGATCGGGAGGGGCGAGACCGTTTGGATGGAGAAGCCGCGCTTGTAGGGCTTGGACGCATCGGTTTCGTAGAACGCCTCTGTGCTGACCTCGGGAGGCGGCGCCTTGTACATGCGCACCTCAGCGTCGAACCGGCCTGCGGTCTGGGGGGCGCCTTGGACCATCAGGTAGCGGCCGACCTGGTCGTAGTCGTTGCACAGGCCGTCGGGAAAACGCGGTGAAGCCGAGTTGAGGAGCAGCCTCGGGGTCTCGATGGAATAACCGGCGATCGCCACCATCTTCGCGCGCTGGAACCGGCTGACGCCGTCGCGCACATAATGCACCCCGGTCGCCAGGCCGGTCCTCTGATCGATCTCGATGCGGGTCACCATCGAGTCGGCACGTACCTCGGCGCCGTGCGCGAGCGCGTCCGGGATGTGGGTGATCAGCGGGGAGGCCTTCGCGTTGACCTTGCAGCCCTGCAGACAGAATCCGCGGTAGATGCAATGCGCGCGGTTGCCGAACCTGCCATTGGCGATCGCCACGGGCCCCACCTTCGCGGTGATGCCGAGCTTCTCGGCGCCACGCAGGAAGATCTCCCCGTTGCCACCGACCGGGTGGGGCCGGTGGGGGTAGGAGTGCGGATCTCCCCAGGGCCACCTGTCTCCCGCGACCGGAAGCTCGCCCTCGATCGCTTCGTAGTAAGGCCTGAGGTCCTGGTAGTCCAGCGGCCAGTCGGCGCCGACTCCGTCTCGGGTCTGGGTCTCGAAGTCGCTGGGGTGGAAACGGGGCGTGAAACCGGCGTAGTGGATCATCGAGCCACCGACGCCGCGACCGGAGTTGTTCGAGCCCAAGGGAACCGGGTTCTCCCCGCAGATCACCCGGGGTTCCGTCCAGTACAGGTGGTGGGACCCGGCTTCGTCGCTGACCCAGTCCGCGTCGGGATCCCAGAACGGACCGGCGTCGAGCGCCACGACCTTCCAGCCAGCACGCGCGAGCCGCTGGAGCAGGGTCGACCCTCCGGCGCCACAGCCGACGACGAGGAGGTCGACCTCATCGGTGTCGGCGAACCGGCGCATGCCGGCGCGGAGTCCGTGGTTGGTTCTACTGCCGTCCGTCGGCAGCAGCCAAGCCGACTCGTTGCGATCGCGCACACTCATGAGCGATGCCTCACCGGGTCGGCGTGGGGGCGCGCGTCGCGCACCTCGAACGGCTCACGAACGTCCACGCCGCGGTTCTTGTAGCCCCGCGGGTAGGCCGGCCCAGGAAAGCCGATCTCGTTCCATGCGGCCGGGTGGGAGTAGAACGCCGTGCAGGCGTAGCGGGTCCACAGGCTCCACACGTGCTCGGCGCACATCCCGTGCCAGCGGTTGTCCTCGAGGTCCTGCACGGCTTGCACCAACGCGGCCTGCTGCTCCCACGAGCAGGAGGTGAAATCGACACCGAAGCGGCTGCTCGCGTCTTGATCCAGAGCCACCAGGCTCAGGCGCCACGCGTCCTCATCGGAGGGCATGTCCTCGTAGCGCCAGCCGTCGGTCTGCTGGGCGGACAACCGCTGATCGATCAGATTCACCACCGCGACATGAAGGGGGTCACCACCAGGGTCATCCCCGTCACCGCCCAGCAACTGGTGACATAAGGACGTCACCAACGCCTGCTCGGCAGGGGTGAAGAACGTGATGTCAGGCGCCCTCCCGACTCGGGACAGGACCACGCCGGCGGTGACCTGATCCCAGTGCCGGGATTGATCGAGCACGTTGAAACCGGGAAAGCGACCCTCATCTGAGCCGGGGGCCACAGGCCTCACTGCTCTCGGCGAAGGATCGCCGCCAGAAGGCCCATGCCGCCAACCATCGTGACGAGCAAGGGCGCCAACAGGGGCGGCCCCATCTCCATGTTGTAGCGGGCATTGCGCCATCCGCCAGGCTTCTGAGCGATTCCGCGCGCATGCAGGTAGGTCCCCTGCAGTCCGTTCGCGACGATGACCGCCGACGCGAGCGGGAGCGCGGTCTTCGCCATCCGATGGCTGAAGAACCCGGCAACCCCTGCCGCTGCGCCCACGGGTCCCAGGGCCACCGGCAACCACATGAGCTTGTTGCCGAAGCTGGCGGAGTCGTGCTCGAAGAAGATCTCGACCGCCGCCACGACCGAACCAGCTGCGGTGAGCGCAGACATGCTGCGCTCGAAGCGTCCCGTCCGCACGTTGCGGACGAACCGATCGATTCCGACCGGGGCGTCAGAGTGAGCGCCGAACTTCGCCATGCGTACCTTCCCTTCATCCGTCTGTCAGGGGCTGAAGCATCGCGACCGCGGTCGCCGCACCGTCATATTTGCGTTACCGCAACGATAGGCAGGATGTTTGCGCAATCGCAACCATCAGACGAGAATCTGCAGATGCCTTCGACAGAGCCTGCCGTTGAGCCCGACGGGCCGACCCCCGAACAAGTGGACGCGATCATGCTGGCGGTGCAGGCGTTGGTGGGCATCGCCGCGCAATCGGTGGTCGAGGTTGAGGACCGCGTGACTCTCCCCCAACTTCGTGCTCTCGTCTTGGTGGCGAGCCGGGGGCCGTTGAACCTCAACGCGCTCGCCGCGGCGATGGGGATCCACGCCTCCAACGCGAGTCGAGCCTGCGATCGGTTGGTGGCCGCCGGCTTGTTGCGCCGCACCGAGTCAGCCCTCGACCGGCGCAACCTGGCACTTGAGCTGACCGACGAGGGTCAGGCGATGATCGGCGAGCTCGTCGAGCACCGGCGCGAGGCCATCGCACGGGTGCTTGAAACTGTTCCGGAGAGCCGCCGCAAGGCTCTCGTCAACGCGATGCGAACGTTCGGCACGGCGGCTGGCGAGCTTCCGGCCCGTTCGGCGTGGCGGCTCGGCTGGCACGGCTGAGGCCACACCGCCCCATTCGGGTCGCAGTCGCGCCCATCGTCGGACGACATCAGGTGTTCGCCACGCGCTCGCGGCCGCCGATCGCGCGGACGCCGGGTGTATCGCCGCGCGCGACCTGGTGCTGAAGGTGCGCGTGCTCGCTCAGCCGCGCGCGATGAGGGTGAGGAATTCGCTCCGGGTCGAAGGGTTGTCCTTGATCAGTCCGCGAAGCGACGAGGTTGTTGTCGTCGAGCCGGGGGCGCGAGCTCCTCGCAGGGTCATGCAGGTGTGTTCGGCCTCGATGACGACGCCGACTCCCCTGGGTTGGAGGTGGTCGTGGAGGCTGGAGGCGATCTGAGTGGTCAGCCGTTCCTGGGTCTGGGGGCGGCTGGCGTAATGGCCCACGATGCGCGCGAGCTTGGACAGGCCCACGATTCGATCGGCGGGCAGGTAGGCGACGTGAGCGCGGCCGATGAAAGGCAGGAGGTGGTGCTCACAGACCGACTGCATCGGGATGTCGCGTACCAGCACCATCTCGTCGTATTCCTCGACGTTCTCGAACGTGGTCATGTCGAAGTCGTCGGGTGTGAGCAGGTCGGCGTAGGCCTTGGCGAGACGGCGAGGCGTCAGGGCGAGGTCGGGGCGTGCGGGGTCGTCGGGGTCGACCCCCAGGGCTCGCATCATCGCGGCAGCGGCTGTCGTTGCCGCCTCCAGGTCGCGCGGGGCGTTGGCCGCGGCCACACGGGTGCGGCCGTCGATCGGGGTGATGGTGGCGGTCATGCTGCGGGCTCGTCTCCTCTCGTGGGCCACATCAGTGTGGGTCAGCTGCCGCCGACGCCGAGGGCGCTGAGCAGCACGAGGACCAAGGTGGCCACTGCGACGAGCCCGTGGGCGGCGATGACCGGCACGGGGAGGCTGCGCTCAGCGGCGTCTTCTCCGGTGGTGGCCGGGCTTCGTACGATGTGGACCCAGCGCGCCAACATCGTGAAGCCCAGCAGCGCGATCACGATCAGGAGCGCGAAGGCGATCCATGCCAGAGCGGTCGTGTCGACAGCCACGTAGATGATCCAGAGGACGAGTCCAGTGGCCGCCAGCAGGAAGTGGCTGAACACGACAGGCGTCGGCAGGCCCTGGCCGCCGGCCCGCTGTTGGCGTAGGCCTCCTCGTTGGATCCAACGCCCCAGCAGGACGAAGCCGCCGAGGGCGGTGATGAGCCAGGCGATGAGTGCTGCGATATCCATGATGGACCTCCGAGGGGATGGGATGTGGTCTCACGCTGTTGGCGGAGCCGGCGGGCTCCCGTGGGCGAAACCGGCAGCCTGGGTCTGCTCGTCGGCGACCCGGACGCCATAGTGGTACGCGAGCTTGCCCCCCAGGGCGCCGGAGACGGCGAGCACCGCGAGGCTCACCGCTGAGAGGACGATCTGGCCGGCCAGAACCCTGCCGTTGTCGGTGGCAGCGGCATATCGCCACCACCAGCCGACGGCATAGGCAACCGTGACGAGGAGATTGAGGCTCAAGTGCAGGGTCGCCGTGCGGTAGGCGGGGGTGCCGGGCGCGATCGAGAAGAAGTCCAAGAAGCCGATGGTGGCCGCCGCCAGGGCGCCCAGGACACCGATCGCGATCAACCACTGCGACCCCTGCGTCAGGTACCGCGGGGCGCTGTCGATGCGCGAGGCGATATCGAAGATCAGGCTGCCGACCCACGCGCCGATGGGCACCGTGACCAGGATCGGGTGGAAGGGGTGGCCGTAAGGACCGACCAGGACGGGACTGACGGGCCGCTTGGAGTTGGCATGGTCCTCGCTGATCATTCTGGCGTCTCCCTTCTTGTTTTTCACTAACAACTATTGGTGAAATACAGGCATGCGTCAAGCACCCTCTCGGCGCGAGCCGCGTTACGGTTGCACCGTGACGCCCGAGCCCTCCGATCAGCCGGCGATGCTGCAGTCGGTCGGCGTCCTCAACGACGACTCCCGGCGCCGGATGTTCTCCTTCATCCGCCGCGCTCGCCGAGCCGTGACACGCGATGAAGCCGCCGAGAGCATCGGCATCTCCCGCAAGCTTGCCGCCTTCCACCTCGACAAGATGGTCACGGCCGGACTCCTCCACGCCCGATATGAGGCCACCGGAGACACCCCCAAGGTCGGCCGTCGACCCAAGGTCTACGAAGCCACGGACCTCGATCTCGCGGTCTCGATCCCCGGCCGCCAGTTCCGGCTTCTGGCGGACCTGCTGCTGGACTCGATCATCACCGGGAGTGACAACGAGTCAGGTGCCCAAGCCGCCACTCGAACCGCCCATGAGCGAGGCGTAGCGCTGGGCGAAGCCGAGGGTGGCGACATGACCCCACCGCACCTTCATGGCATCGAGGCGCTGCCACGGTGCGCAGCGATGCTCGAAGACCACGGGTATGAGCCCATCCGCGGCGGCGCAGGAGAGCTGCGGTTGCACAACTGCCCCTTCCATCCGCTAGCCGCGAAGGCGCCGGAACTCGTCTGCGGCATCAACCACGCATTCCTCACCGGATACCTCGAAGGCTTGGGTGCCAACGCCGTCACGGCGCATCTCGTACCCACACCGGGCGAATGCTGTGTACGACTGACGGCATCCGACTGCCCCGGGCCGGCGATCTCCTAGGGCTCCTCGGCCGCAGCGTCCTCGTCCTCGCGGCTCTCCGCCAGTCGGTGAGTGACACGCAGCAGGCGGATCCCAGTGACGAGAACCAGCCCCCCGATGAGATTGCCGAAGGCGGACCAACCGAGCGCTCCGAGCCAGTCGAGATAGCCGTAGTCCGCCTTCCCGGTGAGCAGACCGGCGAACATCATGATGGAGTCGAGTACGGAGTGGAACAACTGTGCGCCCACGAGGACGAACGACATCAGCACCGCAGGCACGAGTCGGACGCCAAGGTCCTCGGTGGCATGCTGCATTCGCGTCAGGAGTGTGATCACCGCGCCGGCCAGAACCGCCAGGAACAGGGACCGCCACGACACTCCCAGGTGCGCGTAGTGGGAGCCGGCCTCCACCGCCGCACCGCGAACGTCGGGTAGCGCCACGACGATCATCGCGGCCATGAGGAAACCGCTGATCAGGTTGGCACCCAGAGTGACCAGCCAAAGCCTCATCAACTGCGCGAGGGTCCCCGCCTTGGCGACCACCGAGATGACCGGCACCAGGAAGTTCTCGGTGAACAGTTCGCTATTGGCCATGGCCAACGCGACGAAGCCGACCGTGAATGCGAGCGAGGCGAGTAGATGATTGCCTGTATCAGCCTGCACGACTAGGTACGTCAACACCCCTACTGCGACGTCGATCCCGCCGAGTAATCCGGTGGAGATCAGAGGGAGCAGCGGGCGACCCAATCGCTGGCGGCCCTCGTCCACAAGGCGCTCATAGGCATCTTCTAGTGCAGGTTCCTCTCGCGATCCCTTCGGCGCAGTCAGGTCCCCGGGGCCGCCCGTGGGTCGACTCATGAGGTTGACCAACGGGTCGGAGCGGGAGTAATCACATCGAAACGCTATCGCCGTCCGCGCCGCCGGCTTGCGCCGGAGCCTTCTCTGGCCGGCGAGTGCGCTCAATGCGGTGCGCGCCATCCCTCGAACTCAACGCGATTGTCTAGGTCCCCAAGACCGGGCCAGGAAAGGCGACAGGGCCTGATCTGCATTGCTGCAGGTCAGGCCCTGTTCTTATGAGCTCCCCCGGTTGGACTCGAACCAACAACCCTCCGGATTGCCTATTGATAAGGCCCCACGCTCAACCAGGTATCGCGATCGTCAACGTCTGAGCGTGAATCGCGATTAGGCGACACCCCGTCGCGCCCCCGCATGCGTCCGGTTTCTAATGCGTTTGTAATGCGCTTGGGGTCCGTCCGATGACTCGGAAGCGATGCCCTCGACTTGCCGCGAAAACTGCCTGGTTGTCTTGAGTTTCCTGATCTACGCACACCGATCAGGCAACAACACCACGTA
>JBQCJL010000245.1:0-8123 GCA_051952795.1 Marmoricola sp. | reverse complement strand
GAGGTCGCGACCTACGACAAGGTCGTGGCGGACCTGCGTGCAGCGCTCAGCCGCTAGCGATTCTCGGTTCGGCCGGATCCTGAATAGGCTGGCCTCATCATGGCTGAGTACGTCTTCACTCTTCGTAATGTCCGCAAGGCCCACGGCGACAAGGTCGTGCTCGACAACGTCACCTTGTCGTTCCTCCATGGAGCCAAGATCGGTGTCGTCGGTCCGAACGGAACCGGTAAGTCGACCCTCCTGAAGATCATGGCCGGGCTGGAGACCGCCAACAACGGCGACGCGATCCTCGATCCCGACGCCACCGTCGGCATGCTGCAGCAGGAGCCGCCGCTGACCGAGGGCAAGACGGTGCTCGAGAACGTCGAGGAGGCCGTGGGTGACGTGAAGTCCAAGATGCGTCGCCTGGACGAGGCCTACGGCGAGATGGGCGATCCGGACGCGGACATGGATGCGCTGATGGCCGAGACCGGTGAGCTCCAGACCTACTTGGACAACATCAACGCCTGGGACATCGACAGCCGCCTGGATCAGGCGATGGACGCCCTGCGCTGTCCGCCGCCGGACACGCTGGTGGACAACCTGTCGGGGGGTGAGCGCCGCCGGGTGGCGCTGTGCAAACTGCTGCTGCAGCAGCCTGACCTGCTGCTGCTGGACGAGCCCACCAACCACCTGGACGCCGAGTCGGTGCAGTGGCTCGAAGGTCACCTGGCCTCCTACCCGGGCGCTGTTCTGGCCGTCACCCACGACCGCTACTTCCTCGACAACGTGGCGCAGTGGATCCTCGAGCTCGACCGCGGCAAGACCCACCCCTACGAGGGGAACTACTCGACCTACCTCGAGACCAAGAAGGAACGCCTCAAGATCGAGGGCCAGAAGGACGCCAAACGCGCCAAGATGCTCGAGCGCGAGCTCGAATGGGTGCGGTCCAACGCCAAGGCCCGTCAGACCAAGTCGAAGTCACGTCTGGCGCGTTACGAGGAGCTGGCCGCTGAGGCCGACCGCGCCCGCAAGATCGACACCGCAGACATCAACATCCCGCCGGGCCCGCGCCTGGGCGACGTCGTGCTCGAGGCCGATCACCTGACGAAGGGCTTCGAGGACCGCACGCTCTGGGACGACATCTCCTTCACGCTGCCGCGTGCCGGCATCGTCGGCGTCGTCGGTCCCAACGGCGTCGGCAAGACCACCCTTTTCCGGATGATCACCGGGGGAGAGCAGCCCGACTCGGGGACGCTGACGGTCGGACAGACCGTGAAGATCTCCTACGTCGACCAGAGCCGCGGCGGCATCGACCCGAACAAGAACGTGTGGGAGGTCGTGTCCGACGGGCTCGACTTCATCAAGGTCGCGAACTTCGAGATGAACTCGCGCGCCTACGTGGCGTCGTTCGGCTTCAAGGGACCGGACCAGCAGAAGAAGGCCGGAGTGCTCTCCGGTGGTGAGCGCAACCGCCTGAACCTGGCCCTGACCCTCAAGCAGGGCGGCAACCTCCTGTTGCTCGACGAGCCGACCAACGATCTCGACGTCGAGACGCTGTCGTCCCTGGAGGACGCCCTGCTGGAGTTTCCCGGTTGTGCCGTGGTGACCTCTCACGACCGCTGGTTCCTCGACCGCATCGCCACGCACATCCTGGCGTGGGAGGGCACCGAGGAGAACGAGGGCAACTGGTTCTGGTTCGAGGGCAACTTCGCCTCCTACGAGGAGAACAAGATCGAGCGCCTCGGCATCGAGGCGGCACGGCCGCACCGCGTCACCCACCGCCGCCTCACCCGGGACTGACCCGCCCGCCGACCTTGCACCTAACGATGTCGACCTTGCACTTTTTGCAGTCGAGCTTGCACGTGACTGTCGGTTCGGCGTCAACGAGCGCGAGCTCGGCCGCAATACGTGCAAGGTCGACCGCAATAAGTGCAAGGTCGGCGGTTAGCGGATGTCGACCTCGGCGCAGTCGGGGTTGGTGCCGAGCAGCTTGTCGCTGACGGCGTCGAACACGCGGCCGACGGCGGCGAAGTCCTCCGATGACGCCTGCTCGACGAGGTGCTCCCGCACGCCCGTGACGTGGGTGGGTGCCGCCTCGACGAGCAGCTTCCACCCAGCGTCGGTCATCACGGCCGCCACGCCGCGGCCGTCGCCGGGAATCGCCTCCCGGCGGATCAGTCCCATGTTCTCGAGGCGCTTGACGGTGTGCGTCGTGCGGCTACGCGAGTAGGACAGCGCGTCGGCGAGGATCGCCATCCGCACCGAGCGATCGGGGGACTCCGACAGACGCACCAGGATCTCGTACTCGGGAAGCGAGATGCCATGCGCCTGCTGCAGGTCACGGTCGAGCTGATCCATCAGCATCGTCGTTCCCATGATGTAGGCCCGCCAGGAGTGCTGCTCGTCCTCGCTCAGCCAGCGCGTCGCATCCGTTGCCATGGGCGTGAGTCTAGAACTTCGCCGGAAGTTAGTTGAAACTTTGATGGAATAGCGCTACGGTGGAAATCGTTAAGACTTCAACTAGTTCGACATCCATCGAGAGGAAGCATCGACATGACTGCCACCACCCCCGGTACCTGGACCATCGACCCGAGCCACTCCGAGGTCGGCTTCACGGTTCGCCACCTGATGAGCAAGGTGCGCGGCCAGTTCGAGAAGTTCGAGGGCACGATCACCACCACGGACGCGCTGGAGGGCACGAGCGTCGAGGCGAGCATCGACCTCAACTCCATCAACACCCGCGACGAGCAGCGTGACGGCCACCTGCGCTCCGCCGACTTCTTCGACGTGGAGAACACCGGCCCGATGACCTTCAAGAGCCTGACCTTCAACGGCACCAAGGCCACCGGTGAGCTCACCATCAAGGGCGCGACCAACGTGGTCGAGCTCGACGTCGAGTTCCTCGGTGAGGACAAGGACCCGTGGGGCGGCACCCGCATCGGCTTTGAGGCCAGCACGGAGATCAACCGCAAGGACTTCGGCATCGACTTCAACATCCCGCTCGACGGCGGCAAGCTCCTGGTCGGCGACAAGGTGAACATCACCCTCGCCATCCAGGCCGTCCTCCAGGGCTGATCGCGCAAGGCGAAGGTCTCGATCCGCCGGGAGGTGGATCGAGACCTTTCGCGTTGTTCTGCAAGGATGCGCGGCGTGCGGCACACATTTCACTGTCCAATGCGGTGGGCGGATCTGGACATGCTCGGCCATGTCAACAACGTCACCTACCTCAACTATCTGCGCGAGGCGCGCGTCGACTTCTTCGCCGCCCTCGGCCGCACGATCGACGTCGACGACCTCGACGAGGCCGTCCGGATCACCCGCAACCAGGTGATGTTCGTGGCGCCGCTGCTCTTCCGTCAGCGTCCGATCACGATCGAGCTCTGGACCAGTGACATCGCGGCGGACTCCTTCACGCTCAACTACGAGATCTTCGACGAGACGCCGGAGGGCCGACGCGTCTATCTCCGCGTCCGGGCCGAGCTGCACCCGTGGGTGGTCGCTGACGATGCCCCGCGGTCGCTGACAGCCGAGGAGCGCGCGCAGCTCGCTCGCTACGAGGGCGAGGCGATCGAGTTCTCGCCGGTCGTCACGGTCGAGGATGCCGCTCGGCTTCCCGCCAGCTACGACCTGACGGTTCGTCTCTCGGATCTCGACATCTATCGCCGGGTGAGCGACGTCATCTACTTCGAGTACTTCCAGGAGGCGCGCGTCGCCTACCTCTACGATCTGGCGGCGCGGGCGGAGGGCTCGAGTCCGCTGGTCATCGCCCGCACCGACGTCACGTACCACCAGCCGATCCGGCTGCGCCGGGAGCCGTATCTCGTCCGCTCGGGCGTGGCCGGCCTCGGGAACAGCTCGCTGACGATCGTCGGGCAGATCCTCGACGGCGACCGCCCGATGGCCACCGCCCAGGTGGTCCTGGTCGGGTTCGATCCGCAGCGACAGGCCGCGGCGCCGCTCGCATCGGCGCAACGAGCCGTGCTGGCGGCCGAGTTCGCAGCGTTGGGTCCGGTCTAGCCGGGCGTGTTCACCATGAAGTCCGCTGCCCGCAGGATGTAGGACCAGAACTCCCGATCCTGCTCCGGGGTCAGTCCGACCTCGTCCAGCGCATCGCGGAAGTGGCCGAGCCACGCGTCGCGCGCGTCCGGAGTCACGGCGAAGGGGGCGTGCCGCATCCGCAGTCGGGGATGCCCGCGGGTGTCGGAGTAGGTCGTGGGACCGCCCCAGTACTGGATGAGGAAGTGGCGGAAGCGCTCCTCAGCCGGGCCGAGGTCCTCCTCGGGATAGAGCGACCGGAGGAACTCGTCCTCGGCCACGCCGGCGTAGAAGCGCGCGACGATCGCCGTGATCGTCGCCTCGCCGCCGATCTCCTCGTAGAACGTCATGATCGGAGTCCTGTCGGTGCGGCACCGCTGCCCGGTGCGAAGACCATCTCGATGCCCGCTGCGTCCAAGGCGTCCTTCACCCGCTCGCGCAATGCTCGCGCCACCCGCCACTGCTGGAGCGGCGCGGTCTTGAGGGCGACCCGGATCGAGATCCCACCCGGAGCGAGCGCCTGGACACCCCAGACCTCCGGCTCCTCCAGGATGAGGGGTCCCAGCTCGGGATGCTCGGCCAGCGATGTCAGCACCTCCCCGAGCACGCGCTGTGCCTGGGCGAGATCGGTGTCGTAGCCCAAGGTGACGTCGAGCACGGTGCGGGCCCAGTTCTGGCTCTGGTTGCCCACCTGCACGATGTCGCCGATACGCACGTACCAGACTGTGCCGTCCACGTCGCGCAGCCGGGTCACCCGCAAGCCGATCGCCTCGACCGTGCCCGAGACGCCGTCGACCTTGATCGAGTCTCCGACGCCGTACTGGTCCTCGACCATCATCGCGATGCCGGAGAGGAAGTCCTTGACCAAGCTCTGCGCGCCGAAGCCGATGGCGAGGCCGACGACGCTGGCGCTCGCGAGGATCGGCGCGATGTCGGCCCCGAGCTTGGAGAGGATCATCACGAAGACGACCCCGAAGATGAGCACGCTGGAGATGCTCCTGAGCAGCGACCCGAGTGACTGCGCCCGCTGCTGACGTCGCGTCGTCTGTTGGGCGGTCGGATGCGGCGGCTGCCCCAGGCTGGGCCACCGCAGGCTCAGCGTTCCCGCTGCCGCCTTCACGATGAACCGATTGATCACCCGGTGCGCCAACCAGCGCAGGATCCACGCGAACAGAACAAGGAGCAGGATCGAGAGGGGTCTGCCGATCACCCAGGCGGCCGCGTGGGCCAGATAGTCGTTGTGTGTCCAGTTCCAGACCGCAGCGCAACTCATGCTGTCGCTGCGCTGACACGTGGCGGGAATGTCCCACAGACTGCTGAATACGGCGCTCGACATAAGCCCGAGGCTATCGATTCGGTGGTGAGCCGATATCCTGCGGGGTGTGATGACTCAGCGCGCTTCTCGCATTGCTGCACGTGTGTTCGCAGCGTCCTTCGCACTTGCTCTTCCGCTGGCGGGGGCGCCTGCGTTCGCCGACGAGCCGGCCAACTGGCAGGCACAGTCGACGCACTCGTTCTGGAACTACTTCGTGCTGCTGATCCTGATCCCGGGCGCGCTCGCCCTCACGATCGGCGTACTCGTCGTGCTGCCCTCGCTCGTCAAGGGCGACAGCTACGACCCCACCAAGGCGTGGAGTGGCATGCGCGGCGGTAGCGCGGAGTGGTTCGGCGGCCCGGCCAAGGGCACCGACCAGGCGGCCGCCCCCAAGGCTGAGGGATCCGGTGGTGCGAGTGCGAGCTGGTGACCTCACCGCCGCACAACGTCGGGAGATCGATGCGGCGATCCGTGCCGCGGAGACCGCGAGCCGCTTCGAGTTCTCGGTCTACGTAGGCCCCACGGAGCCGGATCATCGCGACTACGCGGAGCGCATGCACGCCGTCATGGCGTCGCCCGACCGCAGTGTGCTCGTCATGATCGACCCTGAGGACCGCGCCCTCGAGGTCGTCACCGGCCAGGTCGTGCGCCGCGTGCTCAGCGACCAGCAGGTCCAGCTCGCCGCCATGACCATGCGGTCCTCCTTCGTGGAGGGCGACCTGGTGGGCGGCATCCTCGCCGGCGTGGCGATGCTGGGGCAGGCCGCGCGCAGGCCCCACACGCTGCACGCGGCCCCCTAGTCAGAGCGCGTCGCGTTCCTGCGCCGCCAGTGCGCGGGCGAGGTCGGCGCGTCCCTCGGACACATACCGCCGCGCCGCCGGAGCGGCCGACGTCTCGGCCAGCCAGCGATCAGCGCGCTCCAAGGTCTCCGCGCTGGGGTTGGCGCGCGGGAACGTCATCTCGAGCGCGATCCGCGCCAGCCACACCCCTCGCGTCTCCAGGATGTGCTCGGCCATCGCGAAGTACCGGTCCACATAGGGAGCGAGCACCTCGGCCTGCCCGGTGCGCTGGAAGCTCGCGCAGATCTGGCGAGCCGTCTCGTTCGGGGTGTCCTTGCTGAGCACGCCGTGCGTCCACGCGCGCTCCTTGGCCTCCGCGGTGGGCATCGAGGCTCGCGCCCCGGCGGCGGACTCGGCGCCCGAGATGGTGTGGTCGCGGGCGAGCTCGGCGTCGATGGCGGCGTCGTCGGCGCGGCCGTTGATGGCCAGGGACGTCAGCAGGCTCCACCGCAGATCCTGGTCGACGACCAGCCCCGTGATCGACTCGCTGCCGTCGTAGAGACCGCGCACCTGGGCGAGGGCCTCCTCACTGAACGCGGCCGAGCAGAGGGCGCGCGCGAACGCGAGCTGGTGGTCACTGCCCGGCGCTGCCGCCGCCAGGAGCTCGCGGACCCCCGCCTCCCACCGTGCGCGGTTGGCCGCCTGGTGGGCCGGAGCCGAGTAGAGCTCGGCCGCGGTCCGTCCGTAGCCCAACAGCGCACCGACGGCGGTGAGATCGCTCTCGCGTCCGATCCCGCGCAGCACGAGCGCGACGAAATCGGTCGCCCGCATCTCGGCGTCCCGCGTCATATCCCAGGCGGCGCCCCAGCACAGCGCTCGTGCCAGCGAGTCGTCGAGCAGGTCGATGCCGTCGACCAGTGTGCGCAGGGAGCGCTCGTCCAAGCGGATCTTGGCGTAGGTGAGGTCATGGTCGTTGAGCAGCAGCAGATCGGGCTGCTGCTCGCCGACGAGCTCGGCGATCTGCGTCTGGGCGCCGGACACGTCGGTCTCGATGTACCGGCGGCGGACCAGGCGCTCGTCGACCAGGTCGTAGAGGCCGATGCCCAGCCGGTGCCGACGCAACGTCGGGTAGTCGGGGTGGGCGGTCTGGGCCACCGCGAAGCGCGTGTAGCTGCCGTCGTCCCCGAGGTCGAACTCGGCATGCAGGGTGTTGACCCCGGAGGTCTGCAGCCACTCCGTGGCCCACGAGGTGAGCTCGCGGCCCGAGGAGCGCTCGAGCGCGCCGAGCAGATCGCTGAACTGGGAGTTCCCGAAGGCATGCGTCTTGAAGTACGCGTTCAAGCCCTGCAGGAACGGCTCGTCACCGACCCAGGCCACCAGCTGCTTCAGCGTCGAGGCGCCCTTGGCGTAGGTGATGCCGTCGAAGTTCGACTCCACGGCCTCGAGGTCGTGATTGTCGGCGGCGATCGGGTGGGTCGAGGGCAGCTGGTCCTGGCGGTAGGCCCAGTTCTTGCGCGCGTTGGTGAAGCCGGTCCAGGCGTCGCTGAACTCGGTCGCCTTGGCTGCGGCGTAGTGCGAGGCCCACTCCGCGAACGACTCGTTGAGCCAGAGGTCGTCCCACCACTTCATCGTCACGAGGTCGCCGAACCACATGTGCGCCATCTCGTGGAGGACCGTGTTGGCGCGCTGCTCGAAGAACGCGTGCGTCTGCCGGGAGCGGGGGAGGTACTCGTCGCGGAAGGTGATGCAGGCCGCGTTCTCCATCGCGCCCATGTTGTACTCCGGCACGCAGGCCTGGTCGTACTTGTGGAACGGCTACGGCGTACCGAAGGCTTCCTCGATCAGCGCGAAGCCCTGGTTGGTGACCTCGAACAGGTCGTCCACGTCGAGCGCGTCCTTCAGCGACGGACGGCACAGCAGCGACAGCGGGTACGTCCCGTGCGGGCCTTCGTACACGTCGGTCACCACGTGGTACGGACCGGCGACGACGGCGGTGATGTACGTCGAGATCC
>JBQCJL010000244.1:0-5318 GCA_051952795.1 Marmoricola sp. | reverse complement strand
GCTCCCTGCCCTTCACCGTCCATGGCGATGCGCACCTCGCCGGTGGCCCCGTGCAGATCGACGCCTCGGCCTCCAGCCAATTCGTGTCGGCGCTGCTGCTCGCCGCACCGCGCTACGCCCGCGGCATCGAGGTCGAGCACGTCGGCCGACCGATCCCCTCGCAGCCGCACCTCGACATGACGGTGGCGTGCCTGCGCGAGCATGGCGTCGTCGTGGACGACGGCCACCCGAATCGCTGGCGCGTCGAGCCCGGGATCGTGCGTGCCCTCGACGTGGAGATCGAGCCCGACCTCCCCAACGCGGCCCCGTTTCTCATGCTGGCGATGACGACCAGGGGGCGCGTCACGATCCCGCACTGGCCCGCGACCACGACCCAACCCGGAGACGCCCTGCGCGACCTGCTCCGTCGGATGGGCGCGGAGATCAGCGTCACCGCCGACGGCCTCACCCTCCAGGGCAGCGGGCACATCCACGGCATCGAGGTCGATCTGCACGATCTCGGCGAGCTCACGCCCGCCCTCGCGGCCCTCTGTGCGCTGGCCGATTCCCCCTCCCATCTCTACGGCATCGCTCACATCCGCGGCCACGAGACCGACCGCCTGGCCGCCCTCGCGAGCGAGCTGGCGCGGCTGGGCTCCGAGGTCGAGGAGACGGCGGACGGTCTGCGCATCCGGCCGGCCACGCTGCATGGCGGTCGGTTCCGTACCTACGCCGACCACCGGATGGCGCATGCCGCCGTCATCATCGGCTCGGCGGTCGAGGCGGTCGAGGTGGAGAACATCGAGACGACGTCCAAGACCTTCCCCGGCTTCGCCGAGGTCTGGTCGGCCGCGGTGGGACGCGGTCACTGACCATGCCGCGCTACGACGAGAACGATCCGGAGAGCTACGACCGTCCTCGCCGACGCACCCGGCCCCGCACCAAGGACCGGCCGGCCCACGACGACGCCGTCGACGCCGTGGTCGTCACCGTGGACCGCGGCCGCATCACCTGCCGCCTGCTCGACGAGGACGACGACACCATCGTGCTGGCGATGAAGTCGAGGCCGCTCGGCCGCAAGAGCGTCGTGGTCGGCGATGTCGTCGGACTGGTCGGTGACATCAGCGGCGCGGACGGCAGCCTCGCCCGCATCGTGACGATCGCCGAAAGGACGTCGGTGCTCCGGCGCACCGCCGACGACGACGATCCGTTCGAGCGGGTGATCGTGGCGAACGCCGACCAGCTGCTGATCGTCGCCGCCCTCGCCGACCCGGAGCCCCGACCGCGGCTGATCGACCGCGCGCTGGTGGCGGCCTACGACGCACACATGACGCCGATCCTGGTGCTGACGAAGGCCGACCTCGCCGACCCGGCCGAGCTGCTGGCCGCCTACGAGCCCCTGGGCGTCGAGGTGATCGTCACCCACCGCGAGGCCAGCGAGGAGTCCTTCCGCGAGATCCGCGAGCGCTTGGACGGACATCGCAGCGTGCTGCTGGGGCACAGCGGCGTCGGCAAGTCGACGCTGGTCAACGCCCTCATCCCGGACGCGGGACGCCTCACCGGCGGCGTCAACCAGGTGACCGGACGAGGACGGCACACCTCCACCAGCGCCGTGATGCTGTCGATCAGCGACGGCTGGGTCGTCGATACTCCTGGCATTCGCTCCTTCGGCCTCGCGCACGTCGATGTCGACGCACTGCTCGACGCCTTCGGCGACCTGCATGAACTGGCCGAAGCGTGCCCTCGCGGCTGCACTCACGCCGAGGGCGAGCCGGAATGCGGGCTGGATGCCGCCGACCCCTCCCAGATGCCCCGGGTGATGTCGTTCCGCCGCCTGCTTGCGAGCCGATCGGGGCTCTAGCAGGGGCGATGCCGGATACTGTGGGGCTGTGTCCACCCCGCCAACGCGACTGCCGCACTCCACAGACTTCACCGATGACCTGCGGCTAGCCCACGTCCTCGCCGACGACGCCGACTCGCTGGCGATGGCTCGCTTCAAGGCGCTGGACCTCCACGTGATGACCAAGCCTGACCTGACCCCGGTCACCGACGCCGACAACGCGATCGAGGAAGGCATCCGACGGACCCTCTCCCGCGCCCGGCCGCGCGACGCGGTCCACGGGGAGGAGGGCGGGTCGACCGGCTCCAGCTCGCGCCGCTGGGTGGTCGACCCGATCGACGGCACCAAGAACTTCGTCCGTGGCGTCCCGGTGTGGGCCTCCCTCATCTCCCTGATGGTCGACGATGAGGTGGTCGTGGGCGTGGTCTCCGCGCCCGCGCTGAACCGCCGGTGGTGGGCGATGAAGGACGGTGGCGCCTGGACGGGGAAGTCGCTGCTCCGCGCGACCCGCTGTCAGGTCTCCGATGTCTCGCGCATCGAGGACGGATCGCTGGCCTACTCCTCGCTCGGCGGCTGGGACTCCCGTGGCCGCCTCGACGAGTTCCTCGCCCTGACGCGCTGCGTCTGGCGCACCCGCGCGTACGGCGACTTCTGGTCCTACATGCTGCTGGCCGAGGGCGCGGTGGACATCGCCACCGAGCCGGAGCTAGCCCTACACGACATGGCCGCCCTCGACGTGATCGTGCGGGAGGCGGGTGGCATCGCCACGTCGCTGGAGGGCGAGCCCGGACCCCTCGGAACCAGCTACCTGGCGACCAACGGCAAGCTCCACGACCAGGCGTTGGCCTTCCTCGGGGAGGTCGACGACACCCGGTTCGGCCCCCAGATCCTGGCGGAGCGGCAGGCGGCCGACGAGGACGGTTCCGACGCGATGGGCTCGGTGCACGACCTCGCGGCGCGACGACGCGCCCTCTTTGGCGATCCCGAAGAGGAGTAGGCACACTCTGGTTTTCGCCGCATCGGAGCCCTAGCGTGGATGCATGTTGAGGATCAGTGACGTACTTGCGGCGAAGCCCTCCGGCGTCGTTGTCACCGTGTCGCCGAACGGGACGGTGCGCGAGCTCGTGGGTCTCCTGGAGCAGCACAACATCGGCGCACTCGTGGTCTCCGAGAACGGCCGATCCGTCGCCGGCATCGTGAGCGAGCGTGATGTCGTGCGCCGCCTGACCCGCTATCCCGATCTGCTCGACATGTCCGTGAGCTCGATCATGACCTCCGACGTCCGGACCGTCTCGCCCGACGACACCATCGAGGGCACCCGCCAGCTGATGACGGACCGTCGCATCCGGCATCTGCCGGTCGTGGTCGACGGCGAACTGCAGGGCTTGGTCAGCATCGGCGACGTGGTCAAGAGTCACATCGCGCAGGTCGAGTACGAGCGCGACCAGCTCGACTCCTACGTGCACTCCTGACAGACCGCTCCCCTAGGCTCGACCCATGACTGACAAGCCTGAGGTAGACCCTCACTTCGACGACGTTCCCTCCGACCTGCTCGTGATCGACCTGGTCGAGGGCGAGGGCGCCGAGGCCACGGCCGGCTCGACTGTGTCCGTTCACTACGTCGGCGTCGCGCACTCCACCGGCGAGGAGTTCGACGCCTCCTACAACCGCGGCACTCCACTGCAGTTCCGCCTGGGCGTCGGCCAGGTCATCGCCGGTTGGGACAACGGCGTGCAGGGCATGAGGATCGGCGGTCGTCGCCGCCTCGTCATCCCGCCGCACCTGGGCTACGGCGACCGGGGTGCCGGTGGCGTGATCAAGCCCGGCGAGACGCTGATCTTCGTGGTAGATCTGCTCGACGTCCGCTGATCACCACGGGACGTCGATCTCGCCATCCCCCCGGGTGACGCGAACGCGACGGCCCGCATGCTCCACCACTGCGCCGGGGGCCAACTGCCGCCCTCGGCGCAGTTCCGTCTCCCCGTCGACGAGGACCTCGCCCTCGGCGATCACGACCTTCGCCTCGGCCCCGGACTCCACCAGGTTGGCCAGCTTGAGGAACTGGCCCAACCGGATCACGTCGTCCTTGATCGGAACCTCCTCGATCGGCGGCCCGGCGTCACCGCGGCGGGAGCGGAACCTCATGAGACCGCCACCGTCACGGCGTGGATCAGAATGCCCACGAGACCTCCCACGATCGTGCCGTTGATCCGGATGAACTGCAGGTCGGGACCGACATGGAGCTCGATCTTGTCCGAGGCCTCCTTGCCGTCCCAGCGCTGGATGGTGTGACTGATGACGTCCGTCAGCTCGCCGCCGTAGCGCTCGATGGCCCACACGGCACCGTCGGCGAGGACGGTGTCGAAGCGCCGACGCAGTGCGTCGTCGGTCTGCAGCCGGCCGGCGAACCGCTGCACCTCCCCGACCGCGCGGGCGCGGAGCGGACCATCCTCCTCATCCAGGGCGCTGAGCAGAGCGGTGCGCAGCGCGGTCCAGATCGACATCCCGGTGGCCACCATCTGTGGCTGCTCGAGGAGTCGCGACTTCAGAGCCTCCGCTCTGGCCTGCGTGCTGGGGTCGTTCATGAGGTCCTGCGCAAGCTGGGCGAGCAAGCTGTCCAGCGCGATCCGGGCATGGTGGTGCGGGTCGCTCTGGATGTCCTCCAGCCATCGCACGGCCTCCAGATGCAGCCGGTGGGTCACGAGTTCGTTGAGCCGGTCGGGGGCCCACCACGGGGCGCGATCGGTCAACACGTCGATGAACGTCTGCGGGTTGGCGATCAGCCAGCGGTGACCTTCGTCGATGACCAGATCGACGAAGCCGTGATGAGCCTTGTCGGCGACCACCTCGGCCAGGAACGGGCCCGCGACCGGGCTGATCGGCTCGTTGACGAGCCGCGGGATGAGGACGTCCACGACCACCGCTTGGACGTCGTCCGGCTTCAGGCGCGACAGAGCGGTCGAGAGAGCCGTGGATCCCTCGCGTACCGCACGCCTCGCGTTGGCCTCCACCTCCAGCCATCGGGCCACGCGACCGACGATGTCCGCGGCCGCAAGGCGTTCGCGGATGACCTGCTCGTGCAGGAAGTTCTCGGTGAAGAAGTCCTGCAGGCTGGCACCGAAGTCGTCCTTGCGACGGGGCACGAGCGCGGTGTGCGGGATCGGCAGGCCGAGCGGGTGCCGGAAGAGCGCGGTGACCGCGAACCAGTCGGCGATGGCACCGACCATGCTGGCCTCGGCACCGGAGTTCACATACCCGAGAAGCCCGCCGTGGTGCAGGGTGCTGAGGTAGACGACGCCAGCCACCACCAGCAGGCTGGTCGCCACCGTGCGCATGCGGCGCAGCCGACGACGGCGCGCTCGGTCCGCGACCTCGGTCTGGGTCGCCATGGCGGACAGCTGCGACATGGTCATCGACGACCGAACCTATCCGAGTGGTGGTGGGCCGGGTCGGGTGGGCGCTTACCCTTGCGTGGTGCGTGTCCTTCCCTTGCGGTTCG
>JBQCJL010000243.1:0-5005 GCA_051952795.1 Marmoricola sp. | reverse complement strand
GCTGTTGCTGCTCCTAGCAGCAACAGCCGGCGGTCTTGTGTTTCCAGCCCCAGCCCCCGCCAAAGTTCCACCCTCGGTGGCGAACAGCCAGTTCCACGCGCTCACGCCGCCGGAGCAGGGGATCCGTCTTCTGGTCCCCTCCGTCGGCATCGATGCACCCATCGTGCCGATCGCCCTGCAGGGCCACATCCTGATGCCGCCCGACGACGCGTCGTTGGTGGGTTGGTGGACGGGCAGCGCCAAGCCGGGGTCCCCGACCGGCCAGACGCTGATCACCGGGCACACGGTCCACACCGGAGGCGGCCAGATGGACCACCTGGGGTCGATCAGCCCCGGCGGGATCGTCGAGATCGTCACCAAGCACGGCACGATCTGGTACCGGGAGACGGCCGTGCTGGTCTACAGCAAGCAACAGGTCAGTCAGCACGCCCAGCAGCTGTTCGGTCAGACCCGTAAGAAGAACCGCCTCATCCTGGTGACCTGCACCGGCTGGACCGGCTCGTACTACACGAGCAACGTGATCGTCTTCGCCGACCTGTTGGGCATCCCGAACAACCCGAAGATGAGCCCGCTCTAAGCACTGTCCTCGTGCCGGAGGCCCTGGGCCGCGCGCGAGTCGGGCATCCGCCGGTTCATCGCTGCCATCATGCCGTCGCTGAGCCGCGGGGCGACGAGAGCGAACACCTCGCCGACATTGCTCACCACGGTCCCCCGAGTGAGCGGACGGTCCTCGAGGGCCCGCAACACCAGCTCGGCAGCCTGCTCGGGCGTCTTGGCCTTCCGATTCCGGTAGGCCTCGGTGGCCGCGATCATGTCCGTGCGTACGAGCGAGAGGCGCAGGTTGGTGACGGTGACGCCGTCGTACCACGCCTCGCGGCCCACGATCCGGCCGAAGGTGTCCAGCGCGGTCTTGGAGGCGATGTAGGCGGCGAACTTGGGCGCCTTGAGCTGAACTCCCCAGGTGACGACGTTGACCACATGTCCGAACCTCTGCGCGCGCATCGATGGCAGGAGCGCCAGGGTCAGTCGCACCGGGCCGAAGTAGTTGATGGCCATCGTGCGCTCGAAGTCATGCATCCGGTCGTAGGAGAGCTCGAGGCTGCGGCGGATCGAGCGACCGGCGTTGTTGACCAGCATGTCGACGTGGCCGTGGTCGCCCAGGATCTGTGCCACCACCTTGTCGACCGAGACGGCGTCGGTCAGATCGCACGGGTAGGCGGTCGCGTGACCACCGTCGGCCACGATCTCGGCGGCCACCCGGTCCAGTTGCTCCGCCCTCCGGGCGACCAGGATGACGTGCGCCCCGCGTGACGCCACCAGGCGCGCCGTGGCCTCCCCGACGCCGGACGACGCACCCGTGACCATCACCACACGGCCGGCGACCGGACTCGGCAACGGATGGCCGGCTGCGGACGCCAGGGGTGCCACGAGGTGGCGACGTAGGGCTGCCACGGGGCTGATGAGGAGCGGGTTCACGCGCATGAGCGTATTCCGCCATGATGGAGCGCATGAAGTTCCATCACGAGCTGACCTTCGATGCCGATCTCGAGGAGGTGCGAGCCATGCTGCTCGCCCCCGCGTATTGGGACAGCGTCGCCCAACAGACCGGAGCCCTCTCCAGCACCACGTCGGTGACGGAGTCCGGCGATGCCGTCGAGGTCGTGACGGACGAGGAGCAGAAGGTGGTGGGCGTTCCCGGGTTCGCCAAGAAGTTCGTAGGAGACTCCACCCGCGCCATCAAGACGCTGCGCTGGACCGGCGATACCGCCGCGTTCTCCGTCGAGACGCCCGGCAAGCCCACCTCCCTGTCGGGCACCGCGACGCTGTCCGCGGCCGGCTCCGGCACGACGCTGCGCTATGACCTCGACGTGAAGGCGAGCGTCCCGCTGGTGGGCGGGAAGCTGGAGAAGCTGGTCGCCGACCTCACCACCGACGGCTTCGCCAAGGAGCAGGCCGCCGGCGCGGCATGGCTGGCGGGTGGTCGCGCATGAAGGCGCTCAAGCACGACCTGGAGTACCCCGGAGCGACGCCGGAGCAGGTCTACGCGATGTTGGCGACCCCCGAGTTCCGCGAAGCCGTCTGTGAGTATCAGGGCTTTCCCCGGCGCACGGTCTCGATCTCCCCGACCGGTGATGGCATGACGGTGAAGGTGGACCAGTACCGGCCCGCGACCGAGGTGCCCTCCTTCGCCCGCAAGCTCGTCGGCGACGAGATCAACATCGTTCAGGACGAGCAGTGGTCGAGCCACACAGACATGGACCTCCAGGTCTCGATCCCCGGCAAGCCCGGGACGATGAACGGCACCGTGGTGCTGCGCGGACACGACGGCGGCACGACGGAGACCGTGGCCGTCGAGGTCAAGGTGAACATCCCCCTGATCGGCGGCAAGCTCGAGACGCTCATCGCCGACATGCTGCTGCGGGCCCTCAAGGCCGAGAACAAGGTCGGGGTCCGCTGGCTGGCCGAGGGCAGGTAGCTCTCGTCGACAGCGGCTCTCAGTCGACGCCGAGGATGGCGCCGATCTCCTGAACGCCGTACCAGCCGGGCTCGTCGTCGGGATCGGTGAACGGCGCGGCATCCGCATGGATCGCCACCAGCTCGGACCAGTCGATCGCGCCGTACTCGATCGGGCGGTCGGCCACGAGCACGACGCGTCGGCGCGAGCCCTGCTGCGCGGAGTGGTCGGCGGCCGTCATGAGCGCCAGGTACTCCGCCTCCTCCGAATCGTCGGTGGCGGCGATGCGCTCGACGTCCTCCGGAATCGCCGCGCCATCGCGATAGGCGGCGAGCAGTTCCATCGTCGCCGGGATGTAGAGCCTCACGCCTGAGGCTTCCGACGGCCTCGGGGCGCGCGCGGCCGGTCGGCGCGAGCGCTGTCCACCAGCTCGTCGAGCGCCTCGACCACGCAGTTGCCGAGGATCTCGACGTCGGGCAGGGCATCGCGGTCCGCGGTGATGCCGTAGTAGACACCGCCGTCGTAGGACGTGACGCCGATGGCGAGGCCGAACCCCGGTTGCAGCGGCGGGACGGGATAGGTCTCGACCATCTCCGCTCCGGCGAGGTACATCGGGAACTGCGGACCGGGCACGTTGGTGATCACCAGATTCACGGTCTGCTGATTGGTGGCGGCCAAACGCGCTCCGAGCGCGTGGAAGGTGGTGGGCGCGAAGCCCGCGACTCCTGCGATCCGGTCCGCCGCGACGGCCTTGCCGGTCTCGCTGTGCGCACGCAGCGCGTACGAGACCTGGTGGAGCCGGACCACCGGCGAGGCCTCGCCGATCGGGAGGTCGAGCAGATGGCCGACCACCTGGGATCCGAGCGAGGTGGGCTCGAGGTCCTCGTCGATGACGCTCATCGGGACCAGGGCACGGATGCGGCGGGCGTTGGTGACGTGCTCGGCGCGGACCATCAGCCAGGAGCGGATCGCCCCGGTCAACGTGGCCAGGATGACGTCGTTGACGGTGCCGCCGTGGACCTGGCGCACCCGGCGGTAGTCCTTCAGGGCGGTGCGGACGGCCAGCACACGGCGCTGCTCGGAGGGCGCCACGTTGAACGGCGAGTCCTGCACCCGTGGGCGTCCGATCGCGGCGTTGGCGACATCGACGACCCGACCCGCAGCGCCGTCAGCGACCTTCTCCACGAGACCGATCGCTCCTCGGGCGCTGCCCAGAAGCTGGCTCGGGCGGCGGGCGCCCTCGCGCAGTGCGGTGGCGACGAGCGTGGCCTGGGTGGGCTCGGTGTGCGGCATCCACTCGTCGTGGACGACGCTCCGCTGGCCCGGGTCGATGTCCAGAAGGACCTGACCGAGGTCGACCGTGGAGATGCCGTCCACGAGTATCTCGTGCGACTTGGACAGCACCGCGACGCGTCCGCCCTCGAGGCCCTCGACGAAGTACACCTCCCACAGCGGCCGCTGCCGGTCGAGGGGCCGCGACGCGATCCGTGCGGTCAGATCGCGGAGCTGGTCCAGCGAGCCCGGGCGCGGCAGCGCGGAGCGCCGGACATGGAAGTTGAGGTCGAAGTCGGGGTCGTCGAGCCACACCGGGTTCGCCAGGTGACCCGGAACGGTCCGGACGCGCTGGCGGTAGCGGGGCACGTAGGAGATCCGGTCCTGGATATGCGCCAGGAGCGCCTGGTAGTCCAGTCCGGAGTCCCGGGGGTCGAAGATCTCGACTGTGACGTTGTGCATGGGCGTCCGAGCCGAGTCCTGAGCCAGGACAGCCAGATCGGTTGCTCGCAACCGGTCAACCACAGTTCGCCTCCTCGGATTGGACTGCCGTGCCATTATTTCATCGGCCGCCGCCGAGCCCGTCCCCGGCGTCCGGCCTTGGACGAGGATCAGGAGGCTCCATGGCGCGTCGCATCGCCCTCCTCTCGGCCGGCTTCGCGTTCGCCGGCTTGAGCCTGGCCGGGTGCAGCCACTCCGCAACGACCGCCGAGGCATCGGTCACCGCCTCGCCGATTCCCGCGTCGGCGCGCGTGACCGCTCCTGGCGGCACCGTGATCGACGTCTCGGTCACCGCGACCTCCGTGACTCCCACCGGAGGCACCGCCTCGGTCGGGATCGGCAAGCCGGTGACCTTCCGGATCACCTCGACGGTGGCGGGCCAGATCCACGTGCACAGCAGCCCCGAGCAGCACATCGTCTTCCCGGTCGGAACCTCCACGGTGACGCTGAGGTTCGACGTCCCCGGCACCATCGAGGTCGAGGACCACGCGCTGGATCGCCAGATCGTCCAGATCCAGGTCGGCTGACTCCGCCAGTGATCCTCCTCCACGGTCTCGGTGGCGCGCGGGACCTGCCGGTTCCCGTTCCGATGGCCATCGCGGCCGGGACGGCGGCGGTCGCGGTGACCTTCGCCATCCTCGCGGTCGCATGGCGGTCTCCTCGGTTCGAGGGACCACGTGCCCGTCGGGGTCTGCGGACCCAGGTGATCGCCTTCCTCGAGTCGGCGGCATGGGGCCGGGCGATGGCGGCGCTGGGCATCGCCATCTTCGGGTGGTG
>JBQCJL010000242.1:0-2640 GCA_051952795.1 Marmoricola sp. | reverse complement strand
ATGTTCAGCCTGGCGATCAATCTCGATACGTTGACGATATATCGCGATGTTCGGAAAAGCAAGAGGGCATCTCTCGCCGTGTGTCATCCCCGCTCGGGGTCGGGGCCTCGCTAGCGTTCGGTCAGTGACTTCCCCGCACGACCGCTACGGATCCGACGTCCTCGCCACCGACTGGCGCGCACCCAAGAACGGCCGAGCCCGCGAGATCGTCGCGGACCTCGGTCTGGTCGTCGAGGAGGTCAGCTCCGACTGGTGCGGCGAGATCGTCCAGGTCGATCGGGATCTGCGCACGGTGACGCTGGAGGACCGCCGCAACCGCCGACGCACCTTCCCGCTAGGGCCCGGCTTCCACCTCGAAGGCCTGCCGGTCGTGCTCGTCGCTCCGGTCACGCAACGTATGCCCGCCAAGGCCACGCGCACCGCGTCGGGCTCCCTCGCGGTCGACGGCGTCAAGGCGCGGGTCGCGCGCGCGAGCCGCATCTACGTCGAGGGACGGCACGACGCCGAACTCGTCGAGAAGGTCTGGGGCGACGACCTGCGCATCGAGGGCGTGGTCGTGGAGTACCTCGACGGCATCGACGACCTGGGCGAGAAGCTGCTCGACTTCGGTCCCGGACCGGACCGCAGGGTCGGCGTCCTCGTCGACCACCTGGTGCCGGGGTCCAAGGAGAGCCGGATCGCGGACGCGGTTCGTCGTGGTCCGAGCGGCCAGCACGTCCTCATCGTCGGTCATCCGTACATCGACATCTGGGCGGCGGTGAAGCCACAGCGACTCGGCAAGGAGGCGTGGCTGACCGTTCCGCGGAACGTCGATTGGAAGCACGGCGTGTGCCAGGCGTGGGGATGGCCGCACCGCGATCAGGCCGACATCGCCCGGGCGTGGAAGCACATCCTGGGTGGAGTCCGCGGCTTCCAAGACCTCGAGGTCGAGCTCCTAGGCCGAGTCGAGGAGCTCATCGACTTCGTCACGGCCTGAGTTCGGCGCCCTCAGGCCGAGCCGTAGCGGCGCGTCCTCGTGGCGTACTGCTCGACCGCGGCCCACAGATCCCGGCGGTCGACGTCGGGCCACAGCACGTCGGTGAACACCATCTCCGCGTAGGCGGCCTGCCACAGCATGAAGTTCGACAGCCGCTGCTCACCGGACGTCCGCCAGATCATGTCGGCGTCCGGCAGGTCGGGAACGTAGAGGTAGCGACCGATGGTCCGCTCGTCGATGCGATCAGGCATCAGGCGCCCGGCGGCGACGTCCTGACCGATCCGTCGGACCGCGTCCCCGAGCTCCGCCCGGCCGCCGTAGTTCACGCACATGTTCAGGGTCAGCACGTCGTTGCCCGCCGTGAGCTCCTCGGCTGCCTTCAGCTCCTTGATGACCGAGCGCCACAGCCTCGGGACGCGGCCGGACCAACGGACGCGGATGCCCAGATCGTGCATCTCCTCGCGGCGCCGTCGGACCACATCCCGGTTGAAGCCCATGAGGTAGCGGACCTCGTCCGGAGAGCGCGACCAGTTCTCGGTGGAGAAGGCGTAGGCCGAGATGGTGCCGATGCCCAGCTCGATCGCGCCCTTGACGACGTCCATGAGAACGGCCTCGCCGCGGGCGTGGCCCTCGGTGCGTGGTAGTCCGCGCTGCTGAGCCCACCGGCCGTTGCCGTCCATGATGATCGCCACGTGCGCGGGCAGCAGGTCGGCGGGGATCGCCGGCGGTCGCGCTCCCGAGGGATGCGGCGACGGCGTCTGGACCGGGCCGCGGACCCGCTGCGCTTTCCTCACGGCCGCAACCTATCGCTCACTCCGCGATCGGCAGCGATCGCAGGCCGCGCTCGAGGTGCCAGGTGAGGTAGGCACTGACGATGCCACGCGCCTCGCGTCGGTGGCGGTCGTCGGCGGCATCGACCACCGCCCAGTCGCCGGCCAGCAACGCGCCGAGCAGCGTGATGGTGCCGTCGGCGGGACGGGCCGATCCCGGGAGCCGGCAGTCGTTGCAGAGCACGCCGCCGGCGGCGGGATGGAACGCCGTGTGCGGTCCCACGACGCCACAGCGCGCGCATCCGTCGAAGGACGGCGCGTAGCCGGCCACGGCCAAGGAGCGCAAGAGGAAGGACGCCAGGATGTCTCCCGGCTTGTGCTCGACGCCGGCCATCGCTCGGAGGGCACCCACCAGGAGCAGGTACTGCTGCAGGGCCGGCTGCCGCTCCTCCACCACGAGGCGCTCCGCGGTCTCCAGCATCACACTCGCGGCGGTATAGCGCTCGTAGTCCGATCCGATCGCAGCGCCGTAGGGCGCCTTGGTCACGGCCTGGGTGATCGTGTCGAGGTTGCGACCCTCGTAGAGCTGCAGATCGACGTGCGTGAACGGCTCCAGGCGAGCGCCGAACTTGGAGCTGGTGCGGCGCACGCCCTTGGCCACCGCACGGACGACGCCGTGCTCGCGCGTGAGCAGCGTGATGATCCGGTCCGCCTCAGCGAGCTTGCGGGTGCGCAGCACCACCGCTTCGTCGCTGTAGACAGGCATGCGCCCCATTCTCGCCGACCCTTGGAATTTTTTATTGGGGGGCGGGGGGGTTGGGGGGCCGGGGCGGGCTAGAATTTGTCTGGTGGGGGGGGGGGGGGGGGGGGGGGGGGTTTGGGGGGGTAGGGGGG